>CAZHLC010000759.1:0-1131 GCA_964532545.1 uncultured Leptospiraceae bacterium
AGCTTCGCTTACTGAAACAGCGTCTTTTAAAATTTTCTCAGGTTTGAAAAAACCAACCTGGCTGGCCCCCAGGGGCAGAACAAACAGCAATAGAAGAAAATACTTCATCAGCCGGGCATACTTTTACGCAGCACAAAGTCAGAGAGCCAGCGGGGCATCTTCAGGCCGACATAGGTCGCAGCAGCCAACTGCCACGGAAACGTCTTCACCGGTCGTTCGCTGGCAATGGCCTTAACGATTTTACGGGCGGCCTTCTCAGGTGAAATAATAAACGGGGTTGGCACCTTGCTTTTTTCATGAGCCCGGGTGGCCACAAAACCGGGGCAAACCGTGACGGTACGAATATTGTGTTCTTTCAGTTCAATGCGGGCCGCATCTAAAAAGATTCGGGCTGCGGCCTTCGAAGCTGAATAATGCGAGCTGCGCGGCAGGCCCTGCAGGCCCGCAAGAGAATTAGTATTGGCAATAATACCCCCCTCTTTCTGCTTTTTCATCTGTTCAACCAGAGGCACAAAATAGTGTATCAGAGTATCATAATTCACATTCATGGTCTGGGTGATATCTTCTACTGTAGCCTTGTGAAGTTTGAGTGCTTTGGCACCACCAACATTCAGCAGGGCTACATCAATTTCACCCATGGCACGGGCCGCAGCCTCAACAACCCGCTTTGATTCGCTTTTATCGGTGGCATCAGCTACATAGGTCTCACATTTGCGCCCCAGTGACATAATTTCAGACCGTATTTCTTCAAGGGCTTCTTTGTTGCGGGCACTGATACAGACATCATTACCACGTCTGGCCAATTCAACCGCTACCGCCCGCCCAATGCCGTGAGAACCCCCGGCGATCAGAACTCTACGATTTATCAATTTCATATATCAATCTTCTGCGGTCTTTCTGTTAAGTCAAACTGTTTGATTTTCTGAATCATCGTGAAAATTCGCCCCATGTCAGTGATAGACTACTATCGCACCGGGGGTCTGTTTCTAAGGTCAATGGCCTTTGTTACTCTGGTGCTATCATTGCTGGGAATTTATCAATTCGGCAAACAACTCATTCGATTTGTTCAGTATGAAAAAACTCAGGGGCAAATTCATCCCCGTCATTTCCCAAAACCATTGCATTGTTTCT
>CAZHLC010000759.1:1141-2628 GCA_964532545.1 uncultured Leptospiraceae bacterium
CGAAGAAAAAAACAGATACTCACCAGTCTATATGTATCAAGTGGGCACAGAGCGCTATTATACAAAAAGTGGCTATGCGTCAAAAACCCGGCGCTTTCAGCAAACAATTCCGGTGTACTATAACCCTGAGAACCCCGCCGAATTTCTAGTGGGCGAGCCTCTATCTCAACTTCTGCCTCTGGCTTTTCTCATCAGTCTGCACCCGACTGTGTTGTTTATTATCAACATGCGGCGCAAAAAAAGGCAATTAGCTACTTGACGTCATTGCAGCGCTGTAAGAGCCTTTCTGTTTATGCGTCTTCTTCTGCTGAGCCTCTGCTTTACCTCGGCCCTGAGTGCAATACCCAACTTTTCGCTGAACCAGAAACTTGATGGCGTGGCCCTGGGCCGCTTCAGCGAATACTATGAAGATGCCACAGGCAAGCTGACCTTTGAAGAGATCAAAACCAAAAAGCTGCAGTGGGTAAGGCCAGAGACTGACCAGGTAGGTTTTGGTTTCAGCAAATCAACATACTGGGTGCGCTTTACTGTTGAAAACACAACAAGCGAGCAGGTAGAATGGTTATTTCAATACACTTACCCGCTCATTGATTATCTCTGGTTTTATTATCCTGAAAAGAGCGACCCACTCAAGCTGGGTGATATGCAACCCTTTGGCCAGCGGCCTTACCGGCATAATACATTTATAGTTCCTCTGAAATCTGCGGCCAGCAGCAGCCAGACCTACTATCTACGCATCAAAACCGACAGCTCATTGAATATTCCCCTCGCTGCCTGGTCTGAAAAAGAATTCGCCCTGACGCAAGAAAATGAAGTACCTCTTACCTGGCTGCTCTATGGCTTCATGGCGGTAATGATTCTCTACAATCTTTTTATTTTCATTTCAGTAAGAGACATGAGCTACTTTTATTATGTGGGGTACGTGCTAACATTTACTCTGTTTTTAATGGGAATGAATGCCTTGGCCTTTCAGTATCTCTGGCCCAATTCGACCTTTCTGGGCAACTATTCGATACCATTCAATCTCAGCCTTTCGTTATTTTTTCTACCAATGTTCATTAGAAAGTTTGTAAAAATGAAAGAGCATCTGCCCTTCTGGGATAAAGTAGTTCAGGGCATCGCTTATACCGCTTTAGCTCTGGCCGTCTTTACCCTGATTGTGCAGAATTACACTATCAGCATTCGCATTGTGGCTGCACTTGTTGTACTGGGCATATTTATTATCTTCCCCCTGAGTGTCATATTGATGGGCAAATCAAGACCGGCCCGCTTCTTCTTTGCCGCTTTTATTCTCTTTTTTATAGGTGGTGCTCTCAAGGTCATGAATGTCTGGGGCGTGCTGCCCCTGAATTTCTTAACCCTGCATGCCATCGAGTTTGGCCTGGCCTTTGAGGTTGTTGTGCTGTCACTGGGGCTGGCTGATCGTATCAACAAAATGCGCAAAGAGCTGCAGGTGCTCAACTCAAGCCTCGAAGACAAGGTGAAAG
>CAZHLC010000760.1:0-2623 GCA_964532545.1 uncultured Leptospiraceae bacterium
GATTGTTGCGGGCGATACCGGCGTTATTCACCAGAATATCGACATCGTTTTCTTTTATAATGTTCGCCATGGCGGCCTGGTCGGTGACCGACCCCTGTACGAAGTTAAACTTATAGTCGCCTTCTGGAGCCACCATATCGACCCCGATTACATTGGCACCCTCGCGGGCCATAGATTCACAGACAGCCCGGCCAATACCATTGGCAGCGCCTGTTACCAGCGCTGTTTTGTTCTCAAGTTCTAAGTTCATTTTGCCTCTTTCGTATGGGTGTATGCCCAATAGATAAATAGAAACTGTATGGGAATGCGCAACCACAGCCCCCAGATGGGAACATTCATACCAGCACCACCCGAAGTCAGCTGGTATATGTTTGCAGGAAAGACTGCCAATAATAATGCAATAACGCCCCAGGCAGAGAGCCGCTTAAAGCGGGGAATCAGCAATCCGATACCCAGCAGAATCTCAGCCACACCGCTGAGATAAACCAGCTCTAAATGCCAGGGCAACCAGGGCGGCATGATCTTCAAATAAAACTCAGGGTTAACAAAGTGCATAACGCCGGCGATCACATAGAAGCCGGCCATAATATAGAGACTGATTTTCTTTGCCATGGGTCAGCAGAGTTTCAAGTGTATGAGAGGGGTCAAGCTGATAGTTATTCCATACAAAGGTAAATCTTATCTTCTGCGATACCGGCCTCAATACAGAGTTTTTCAACAGCTTTGAGTATGCGCATGCGAATGGGGCGGTGATAACGCACCTTACCATCAAAGCTGTTCACAAAATCAGCCGCCATCATTCTGCTGTCTGCATAGTTATGCACAGTTTCACGAAAGCTCTGCTGGCTGAATCTGATCACCCCCAGTGACAGATAGGCCAGCTGCTCAGCTGGCAGAACCTCAAGCACATCAGCAATCAGCTCGTTATAGCTCTCAAGCAGGGCTTCACTCTGTATTATGGGGTCAAAGTGCAGGCCAATATTAAACCCCTGCTCTGCCAGCTTCTTGATGGCGCGCAACCTGGCCCCCAGCGGGGCGGCTTCACGGTCAAACTGCCGGGCACTTGCTGCAGGTGAGAGAGAGTAACTCACAATTACATTGGGCAGAGCCGGCATTTCAAGCAGTGGTTTGACATTTGCTGACTTGGTTCTAAGCTCAAGAAAGGCATTTGAATACTTTTCAAAAACAGGCCAGTAATAACCGAATTCACGGGTCAGGTGACAGAGAGCCAGAGAATCGCTGAACTCTCCGGCATGAAACCACAGCTCTTCAGCAGGCTGGGCGATGATTGTTTCTTCAATCTCACGGGCAATGTCATCGTGATTAACAAAAAGTACAATGTCAGGTGAGTTAAAGTATCCCTGTAGATAACAGTATTCACATTCATAGATACAGTTGTATGCATGAATAAAATAGTAGTGGCGACCCCGGGCTAACCCATAGGCCTCGGGTGCTTCTTTAATCAGGGTGCCCCGCTTTGCCCCGATAAACAGATTCAGATCTGTGCGTTTATGCAGGTAGGGTTTTCTTACCTTAGCAAAAACCTCGTCAATGCTGCGCAGTGAATGCCTTTCAACCTTGCTGTACCAGTTGAGAACCCGGCCGGTGATCTCATGATCGGCCACCCCTTCTTCAAAGAAGATCTTGTTAATTTTCAGCAGTAGAATATCCCCCATTGAAAAGGTTGTCTATAGGCTTAAAATCAAACTGGCCCAGTGCCTGCTGAAAACGAAGCCAACCCTGCTCATCAACGGCGTTAATAGAAAGTTTGAAGCCCGGGGTCTCAAGCTTGTCATCAAATTCAATCTGGGCCCCGGCTGCCTTAAGAGGGGCCACAGCATCTTCAAGCTGGGTATGCAGGCGCAGCAGCTCAGGGTTAAGCATATACTGAAGATTCTGCAGCAGGCGGGCCATACGCTGCTTCTTTGAAAGCTTCAGCTCGGTAATTTCAACTTTCTCGGCCTTTGTCAGTATATCTTCAGCTTTTTCACCGGTTTTAACCTGCAGCTTGTGCAGATAATCTTCAAGCAACCGGCGCTGGCTGGTACTCTGGTGAAAGTATTCTGCTGATAGTAATGGCGTAGAGTCAGCAGCAATACTAAGATCAGTTGCTGCAAACAGTGCAGCACTGAGCCCTGCAGCCCGATCTTGCACATCGGCTGCATCAGTATCACTGCCGGCAATATCAGAAACTACCTTGATGGCTTCAAACTTGATCGAAAGCCGACTCGCGAGACGCGCTAACCAGTAGGCCTCTCGGTCAACAAGTGGTGCAATGAACCCAAGGTTAAGGGCATAGTCATTGTTCTCAACCCGCCCTGCTGCAGTGATTAAATCGATATTACCTGTGGTTGAGAAACTGGCTTCTGCACTTTCAGCGTAAAAAGTACGAACACTGTGAACGCTGCCCACACTCAAAGCTTCATCAAGAGCACCGGCAGCCCCCAGGTTTGTAATCAGCTTAACCCCTTCATGCTGGGCTAAACAATAGCTGAGCGCTTCAGCACAGGCACGGCCTTCACCACCTACAAGCAGCATAACATCATCATTGCCAAACAACTGCCCCAGTGCAGTGGGCAGAGTTTTAAGTCTCATCTTTTTAATAAACGCCTGGGCTTCAGCG
>CAZHLC010000761.1:0-2623 GCA_964532545.1 uncultured Leptospiraceae bacterium
GGGAGCTTTCACAAAAAGCTCAGTTAATTCGGTGATTTTTGCAAGCTCGTCTTCAGAATAGACGACCTCTTCAAACTCTTCTTCTGTTTTTTCGGTTTCTTCGGCCATTTAAAAAAATGCTGTATTATGTCTTGCAGACATACGATACTTCTATTGAAAATATCGGTCACCATGAGCCAAATATTAACAAACTCAGCTCTCTACTTTCTTTATAATAAATTATGTTTCTAGCGAGAAAACCTTTAAAAATCATCGCCTGTCAACTGCTTTTTTATGTCACATTTTCAGGTGCGGCCTGGTCGTACTCATCTGATGTTCTGACCCAGCCCGACGTCAAAGAGCACATTCGAACCTATTATCCTAAACACCTGAGTCGGCTGCGGCAGGCCGTAAAGCCCCGCTTGATTCGCTATATTGACTCGCGCAATTACAAGCGCTATGGGCGCCTGGCTGTTGAAGGCATTCTTTTCACCTATAAGAACCCCCGGGCCAAGCAGGTCTATCTGGCCACTGATATTGATAAGTTCAACCGCCGTTCTATGATTCGTAATGAGCGGGGGGTCTGGTATACGATTCTCATACCTGAAGAGTATAGAGAAAAGAAATATCGTAAGAAGCTACGCTATAAGTTCTGGGTAGATGGCCTTTTTCAGCATGATGCAACTCATCAAAATTATGAAGATGATATGGCCAATGGGGTAATTTCATTCTTTTACCTCAATGATGAAAGTATTCGCCCAGAGCAGGGTGCCCTGCAGATTCAGAATGCAGCCAGCTATGGCAAAAAGGTCGTTTTTCGAATTTATGCGCCCAATGCTCGTAATGTAAGCCTGCTAGCCAGTTTCAACGGTTGGAACACCGAACTCGACCCCATGAAGAAAACAGCCGAGGGCTATTTTGTGATTGAGAAGGTGCTGGCCCCCGGTGAATATATTTATCTCTACAAGATTGATGGTACAACCACGGTAGATAAACACAATCTAACTCTGAAATACCATCCGGTTTATGGCCGCACCTCATATCTGAAAATCTCTCAGTGATCAAAATCTCATTTTCAGGGCCGCTTGCGTTTCAAGTTTGCCTGCATGATAGATGTGCCCGACTTTAAGATTGAAACCAGTGATTGGGTTGAGGGTAATAAGCTCTGGGGTAAGAAGCTGGCCAAGGCCATTAGAGCCCGTCTTGGTGAGCAGATTGAATCTGGCGCCGGCCAGCCCGGCCTGGCTGCTCTCATCGTAGGCGATGACCCAGCGAGCCAGATTTATGTGAAAAATAAAGAAAAGGCTGCCACAAAGGCCGGCTTTTACTCAGAGGTGAAGAAGCTGCCAGCAGAGGCTACGCAAGAGCAAGTGCTGGCCCAGGTTGAAGAGTGGAATAATGACCCTAAAATTCATGGTATTCTGGTACAACTTCCGCTGCCAAAACACCTTGATGACTCGCTGATTCTGCAGACGATCGACCCTGCCAAAGATGCCGATGGTTTTCACATTTCGAATGTGGGGCGTCTATTCAGCAAGCAGCGTGGTGTGGTGGCCTGCACACCCCTTGGCGTAATGGTGATGCTGCAGCAACTTGGCGAAGAACTCAAGGGTAAAAATGCCGTTGTTCTGGGGCGTTCGAACATTGTTGGTAAACCCATGGCACAGCTTTTGTTAGACGCTGGCAATTGTACTGTAACCGTCTGTCATTCGAAAACTGAAAATATCAACGAAATTGTTGCAAAAGCAGACATTCTGATTTCAGCCATGGGTGTGCGCGGGGTCATTGATGGCTCGTTTATATCTGATCACTGTATCGTCGTCGATGTTGGCATGCACAGGCTTGATGACGGTCTGGCCGGTGACCTCGATACTGCGCAATATGCCGACCGGGTGCGCTATTATACCCCGGTGCCTGGTGGGGTCGGGCCGCTGACAATCGCCATGCTGCTCTATAATACCTATAATAATTTCAGAGAATTACAAAAATGAGTGTAAAAGAATCACAGATTTATCAAAATGCAGAAGAAGCTCTGCAATACAAGGGCTCAGGCTGGCTTAAAGATATTTTATCAGCCGGTTCGCGGCCCATCGTCTATAAACACCTGAAAGCGAAAGATAATGCTAAAAGAATTCTGTTAATCGGCGGGGTACATGGCAATGAAACCGAAGGTGTTCGCTTTATGAAAGATTTCTGCGACGAATTTGCTACGGGCGAGGCTTCGCCTTTTGGGCAAGAGCTGTTTGTTATACCGGTATTGAACCCCGATGGGTTTTTAAACTATGAGCGCAAAAATAATAACGGGGTCGACCTGAACCGCAATTTGCCCACCAAAGACTGGTCAGCCGAGTTTAAAGAAGACAAGTATTTTCCCGGCAAGACAGCCGGTTCTGAACCTGAGAACCAGTTTCTGGCAAAGGTGATTGCAGATTTCAAACCCGATTATGTTATTTCATTTCATTCATGGAAGCCCATGATCAATATCAACGGCCCTGCAAAGCCCTTCGCTGAGGCCATGAATACAACTTTGAAAATGATTATTACCGATGATATTGGCTACCCGACCCCGGGGGCACTGGGTACCTACACCGGCTGGGAACAAAACATTCCGACCATTACCCTTGAGTTCGAACGTGGTATTGAC
>CAZHLC010000762.1:0-2620 GCA_964532545.1 uncultured Leptospiraceae bacterium
ATTCAATCATGTTGATCAGCTTGCACATATCGCCAGCCACCCAGGTATGACCAGCGCCGGTGCAGGCTGCGTAATCACCGCTCATGGTGGCATCACCCTGGCATAGATTCACAGAGTAGCAGCCGCGACCGCCCACTGCGGCACAGCTCCATGTGCTGTTATCGTTCATACAGCCGGTCATGTCGTTATTGAAGGCGGCATTGCTGCAGTTGCCCATGGCAAAGTTACCCTGGGCGGTAGACCAGGTGCCGCCGTTAGCCTGGCAGTTGGTCGTGCCATTGCCGTCTGAATCAACTTCGTTGATCAGGGTGGCAAGTCGGGGGGTGCTGGCTATGCGCATGCGGTTAATTAGATCACCCATTTTGGTTATGGCTGAGATATTTTCTATTACATAGATGGTGTTTTGAATGTCGGTGACGCCGTCGATTACCCCTACCATCTTCTGCCCTGCGGCTGTGAGATCGGTAACATCACTGTCATCGAGTTGAGAGCCGGCGGCTACCTGGTTGGTCAGGCTTGCGAGGTTCTGAATATCGGTGATTCCATCAACAAGTTGTACAACATTGTTGATGTTGGCAATGTTATCGACCAGATAGCCCATAGTCATGACGGCCGTATGGTTAGGCGCAGGCTCATGGGGAGAATTAATGCTCACCAGTAGATCAATGACTCTATTTACGCTGGTAAGCAGCACATCGTTCATCAGTGAAACCATGTTACCAATGTTACCGGTCATGTTTACCAGGGTGTAGACTTTGGCCAGATAGGCATCGTCTTCAGAGCGATCGTTGGCACCGAAAATACCCACATTGCCGGTTTCATTGGCCACCAGTGGTGGGGCTATAGTTACACCGGTCATGTCACGGCCCTGATTGGCTGACGTGCCCACCGCTGTGATGGTGTAGTCAGTTCCGTTAAAGTTTATGATATCATTGACTCTGATGCTGCCAGCCTGGTTAATATTAGTAAGATCAATTGAGGCCGAGGCCAGACCACAGTTGGCATTGCAGGTGGCTGAGCGCAGGCGGCTGGCCAGGTCGCCATCGGTAGCCGCGGCCACAAGACCGGGAGTGATTACGATGTCTACGTCGGTGTCGCTGCTATAGGCAGTCAGTGTCTGTACGGTATAGTTATTTCCGCCAAGGGTAATGACATCGCCTTCGACCAGGGCGCGGGCCGGGCTCACATCTTTCAGGGTGATGTTCGTCGCAGCAGCAAGGGGGTTGCCATTAATGCGGCCATTGACCCGGCTGGTATTCTGGGCAAACACAACGGCGTTGCCATTAAGGTTGTTTTTCAGGGCCGGGGTAACTGTTACACCGGTAATGCCATCGTAGGTAGCATTCCATGTTCCGCCGGTAACAATGATTCGGTAGGTCTGGTTATTGGTAAGATCGATGATAATATCGTTGTCGCGAATGCTGTGGGCCGGGGCCACGTTGGTAAGGTCGATAGATGTCGAGGCTGCGCCACAGTTGGCATTACAGGTCGCTGTACGCATAACTTTCAGCACATCGCCTGCAGTAGCATTGGCTGCCAGGTTGGGTGTAATGCTGGGGGTACTCTCGCTAGGAAAGATTGGGTAAGTAGTGGCAGCGTTTACGGTATAAATACGGTTGTTCAAGGTGAAGATGTCACCATTCTGCAGGCTTTGAGAAGGGCTTACACTCTCAAGGCCCAGGGCCGCTGCGCCCGCCGTAGTGTCAGCATTGAGCTTGGCTGTTTTAAGGGGCGAGAAAAAGCCTTTGAGTACAGGTATAAGGCGATCATCGATATAACGAATCTGGGTTGCATCTTGTGCAGTGCCGGCGGCTGTGCGGGGGCCATTGATCATCTGGTAGAGCTTGTTGGGGTCAGTGATATTCTGCATGATACCAATGAGGCGGTAGGTATCAGACATGGCGTTGATTTCTTGACCTGACTGAATGATGGTGGGTGGGGCCGGCATGCCTGGGTCAAGCTGGTCAATCATGTGCACCGTATCGCGGGCATCGATTACACCATTTACCAGCGAAGTCAGCTTCGAGGTATCATCAAGATAAACCACCAGAAAGGCCATTCTTTCAAGATAGTTTTCAAATGGTGAGAGTGGCTTCTCTTGTACTTCAGTACAGCGGGCTGCGGTATTAGCAGGGTCTGTCATTAAACCACACTGGTTTACCAGGTTAACCAGCTGCTGGGTGCTTGAGGTACCCTTGATCAAGTCTACCATCTTCTGCAGATAGTTGAAGCTATCGGGCGTGCATGAGGTATAGGGGTTGGTTGTGGGAATGTTCAGAGCGGGGTTACCGCGGTTACAACCCAGTTTTTTAATAGCATAAAACAGTTTGAGGGTGCGGGTCGAACCCACGCCCTTTACGATATCGATCATCTTATCTACTGATACCTGATCGAGCATGTAGAGCATTTCGTTCACCGGCATGCCGGGGTTAATGGGATCTTTGGGGTTCTGCAGCAGTTCATTGACAGCCACTGGCCCCAGAGCGCGTACAAACTTCGAGGGCAGCAGGTCAGAAAGTTCTGCGGTCGAGCGCTCATCATTGAGAGAGCCCTTACCCAGACAGGCCGAAATCAGGGTAAAGCTGACTAAAAGTAGTATGTGTGAAAATCTTTTCATCTT
>CAZHLC010000763.1:0-2615 GCA_964532545.1 uncultured Leptospiraceae bacterium
AAGGTATTAAAAAGGTTCTGGCTGGTCAGGTTGACGCTCTGGTGATTGTTGCTGGTGCACCATACCCGGCTCTGAAAAAAATCGACGCCGATGCCAGTAGTAAAATTCATATGCTTAGATTTCGCGGCCAGACTTATCGCCGCTTTACAAGAAAAGCCTTTGGTTTTAAAAAAGGTAAAATTCGTAAGAAGACCTACCCATGGTTGAACAAGAGCGTGCGCACTATATCTGTTGACTCAGTAATTCTCTGCAAAGCCTCACTCAGCGAGAACCAGGTCAAAACGTGGATCAATAAAATATTTTCAAACCACACTGAACTCTTTCTTGGCCACGAAAAATGGAAGCAGCTGAATGCCCGTGCTATTAAAAAGCTTTTGCGCCGAAAGAAAAACCTGTTTCACCCGGCCGCGGTCTCTGTTCTTAAGTCGAAAACTTGATTACACCAGTCTGTATATGAAGGCCTTTTGCTTAGAAGGGGCCTTCGGTCTCAACAATATCAAAATAAAAGAGGTCGCCCAGCCTGAGCCTGGCGAGGGTGAAATATTAATTAAGTTGAAGGCAGCTTCGCTTAATTATCGCGATGTGCTGATGGCCGAGGGCAAGTATAACCCCCGTCTTCAGCTGCCAGTGGTACCGCTCTCTGATGGGGTGGGTGAGGTCGTTTCTACAGGCGCTGGGGTAGACAGGTTTAAAGAGGGCGAACGGGTTTGCCCAATTTTTGCTTTGAACTGGCTTCAGCCTGACATTCCTGTTGATATTTTTAAGCATACTCTGGGTGGCCCCCTCGATGGTACGCTGCGCCAGTATATGGTCACCTCACAAGATGCTGTGGTTAAGGTTCCTGAGTACCTATCAGATGCTGAGGCCGCCACCTTACCCTGCGCAGCCCTGACGGCTTTTAATTCAATAGTTACCTTTGGTCAGATTCAAAAGGGCCAGGTCGTGCTGGTTCTGGGCACAGGTGGCGTCTCAATCTTTGCTACCCAGATTGCCCTGGCCCAGGGGGCCGAAGTGATCGTTACCTCAAGTAACGATGAAAAATTAGAGCGGGCCGGCGTGCTTGGTGCCCAGCATCTGATCAACTATAATAGCAATGAAAACTGGCATAAGCAGGCCCGTGAAATTACCGGGGGCCGTGGCGTCGATCTGGTTGTTGAGGTAGGCGGGGCCGGTACTCTTGAAAAATCAATCAAGTCGGTAAAAAATGGCGGTCACATCAGTCTGATTGGCATTCTGGCGGGCAGCGGCAAAGACTTCAATTTACTGCCTATTCTAATGCGTAATATTAGAGTGCAGGGTATTCTGGTGGGTTGCCGTGATGATTTTGAGCAGATGAATCAGATGTTTGCCCAGCATCAGATAAAACCCGTTGTTGATCAGACATTTGACTTCGACAACTCACTTGATGCTTTTAATGAGCTGAAAAGCGGCAGCCATTTTGGTAAAGTCTGCATCAAGATCTAAAATAACAATTTTACTTGCAAAGCTGGGGGCCAGCCTCACTGATTGACCACAATGTGGGTAGCCGTAGATGCAATGAGCGGTGATCATGGGTCTGACCCCATGGTGCTGGGTGCGGTTATGGCTGCCCGTGATTTCGGTGCCAAAGTTATTCTGGTGGGTGATGTCAGCGAGCTTGAGCGTAGGCTTAAGAAATATACCGACGTTCGTGAGCAGATCAGAGTCGAAAATTCAACCGAAATTATCACCATGAATGATTCGCCGGCCATGGCGGTCAGGCAGAAAAAAGACGCATCGGTTATGGTAGCTGCCAAACTGGTTCGTGACTCAGAAGCTGTTGGCTTTTTTTCTCCTGGCAATACCGGGGCCAGCATGGCAGCAGCCCTTGCAGTGCTGGGGCGTCTTCCTGGCGTGAAACGGCCTGCCATCGCCACCCCCATACCAAGTGAGAATGGCAGCGCCACTGTATTGATCGATTCGGGTGCAAACGTTGACTGCAAACCCGAATATCTGGTTCAGTTCGCCATCATGGGTGAGGTTTACTCACGCGAAATTCTCGGGCATATAAATCCCAAAGTTGGGCTACTGGCCAATGGTGAAGAAGAGAAAAAAGGTTCTGAGCAGACTCAGGCCGCTTACCAGAAACTGCGCAAGCTGCCCTATGATTTTGTGGGCAATGTTGAGGGGCGCGATCTATTGGGCTCGGGCAACCCTGTTGACGTAGTTGTCTGTGACGGCTTCATAGGTAACATTGTGCTCAAGGCTGTTGAAGGCACGGCCAAGTCAATATTCAATACCCTTAAGTCAGGCATAAAAGACTCGAACCTGGCTAAGACCGGCGCATTAATGATGAGGCCAACATTCATGATGGTCAAGCGCCGTATGGATTATGCAACATACGGTGGGGCCCCCCTGCTGGGGGTTAATGGTATCTGTATGGTAGGCCATGGTTCAAGCAGCGCCTGGGCAGTACGTAACGCCATTCGTATCACCCGCGAGTTTGCCGAAAACGATGTAACTATGCGGCTACGCGAAAATATTAAACGTTTCAGTTAGATTATTTGCCATAGCGCCCGGTTTGCCGGTCGAGGGTGAAAAACAGCCCCGCCCTGCGCCCTTTGACAAATTTCCACACAAGGGTTTTACCCTCGACT
>CAZHLC010000764.1:0-2611 GCA_964532545.1 uncultured Leptospiraceae bacterium
CCCCTTTCTTTCACAGCCTGAGGCTGTGTACAGTTCAGTGCTCGAGTTGATGAAAAAGAGCGGCGAGCCTATTTAAAAGAAATCTGCCAGGGTTCGGTAGCCTGGCGACGGTTGGCTGTCATTTTCAGTTTTGATTTGTTCAGCCTGGTTTCAATTTTTGCCCGGGCCTTACCATATTCACGTTTGTATTTGATAATCATTTCAGGCCAGCTTTTTACAATTTTCTGCTCTTTGAAAAACGGGCCCAGCACCGTGTCTGTTAAGTCAAAGCGCGCTTTCACCTTCTTGGCCTCATGAATATCAACCAGCCGCTCACCCTTTGAGCGATAAGAAAAATCAAGTTTCATACCCCTGAATTCAGCCAGAACCTCTGGGTCGAACCAGGGGCGAAAGATGGGGGCCGCATTCTGCATTGCGATTTGTGATTCAATTTTGTAGCGGGGTTGATTGCCCGGGTATGACCAGACAAAACGAAATTCGTTTTTGAGATCGTCTTCTAGTTCAAATTCAAGTTTGGGGTAGCCCATATCAATAAGGCCGGTTACGTTGGTAAAACTCTCTTTGCCCCAGTTAAGGGCGCCGATGTTGACATCGGCATTAAGATAATTCTGCATCATATAACGTGAAAACCATTCGCGCTGCATGAGTCTTGGTCTGATGTAGCTGATTTCACGGGTTTTGCCAATGCGGGCACTGTAATATGTATTCAGCGCAGCCAGAATCTTCTTCAGTTCTTGCCAGTGAATCTGTTTTGAATTAATTTCACCCTTGCTGACGAGCTTGAAGCGAACCATTTTGAACTTGGTGTTGTTCTTATAGTCTTTGTAGCGGTCAAGTATGGGTTTGAACTTTACAGTTTTGGTGGTAATCTTACCACCCAGGGCTATATCGAGATCTGAGCTGCCGCTGTTCAGGGCCAGGTCAAAACCAAATTTGTGATCAGCGGCCTGAAAGCTCAGCTTAGGAATATTAATCTTCTTGCCGTTGAGTGTGAATAAGCCCTGTTCTGCGAGTATGTTGGCACCAATCATGCGGTAAGTTTTATACTTTGATTTTCTGGGTGGCTTAGAGATGGTAAAAAGAACGTTCTTAACCCCGCTCAGCTTCATGTCATAGGGCAGGGGCAGTTCATTGCTCTTCTTAAACAATAGTTCAAACTTCAGTTTTTCTGGCCAGAGCTCTTTCACAGAGCGCGAATACTCAAGATTAAAAGGTACATTAAAATACTGCCCCTGAAAAATGCTGTCTACCTGCTTCGCACCCAGGTTAATTCGGGTGTTGAGGTTGCCAAACAGCTGTTTGAATATTACAGTTTCTTTTTCAAACACATCAATTTTTTCAAACTCAAGCAGGCTGGTTAGACTGGCCCCCTCATAACCCTGCTGCATATTGATATGGCCTGAGAGGTTTCCGCTGGTGATCTGGTAATCGTTAAAAAGCCATGAGAGCTTGGCTGCCGGAAATGCATCGATGTCAAATTCGTAGGTTCCGTTAAACAGGTCACATGTTGGCGGTTTATCGCCTTTTTTCTTCGCCTCTGGGCAGGGCATTGATTTAAACCATGAAACAGTGTCGCCCCAGTAGGGGTGGCTGTGCTCGAAGCTGGCAGTCAGTTTTTTACTGTCATAAATCAGCGCGAGATCAGTTTGTTTGAAAGACCATTGGGTTTTCTGATAACCACCAAGGCCAATGGTCAGGTTAAGCGAGGCATCAAAGGCTGAAACCGAAAGACCCTTTGAGGTGAGCAGCCACTTGTTAAAGTCAGTAAGGTCTGCGGCCTGAAAGCCCTCGGGGCCGAATTCTAGATTAAGGTCTGCGCGTTTTGCAATTACGCTTTTGATGACCAGTTTCTGTTCGCGCAAAAGGCTGAGCCAGCTGATTTGAATCTCAAGGTCAGGGGCGTTGACCAGAGTGCGGCGGGGGCCATCATCTGGGCTGGTCGAAATTGAAAACTGATAAAGAATGATACCGCGGTAGAAAGATGTTTCGAGGTCATCGTATGAAAAAATAAACTGATCGCTTTTGAGCAGGTTATTGATTCTGTTTTTCAGGGCGTGGCGGTCAACCTGAGAGCGAACCACAAGGTCGGGTACAAAGGCCAGTAAGGTAACCAGGCTTACCAGCCCTATCAACAAAAGAGCAGACTTGCGTATAGAATCGCGGCTGAGAAGCTTCTTAAAGCTCATTGATTTGCGCGCTGAGGCGCTCGGCCAGTTTCTCGGCCGAAAGACCGTATTCATTCATCAGGGCACTTACGGTGCCTGATTGACCAAATTTATCTTCGATACCGATGCGTTGCATGGCAACCGGGTGCTCTTCAACCAGTACTTCGCTAACAGCAGAGCCAAAGCCACCCATGATGTTGTGCTCTTCAAAGGTATAAACCTTTTTCACCTGGCGGGCCACTTTGAGCAAGGTGTCTTTATCAAGGGGTTTTATGGTTGAGAAGTTTACGACCCAGGGCTTTTTGCCGGTTTCTTTTTCGATTAAAGCGGCGGCCTTCCATGCTTCGTATACCATGACGCCGGTACAGAAGAAGGCTACGTCTTTGCCTTCTTGCATTATGTGGGCTTTGCCGATTTCAAATTTGTCATTTTCGCCATACATCATG
>CAZHLC010000765.1:0-2606 GCA_964532545.1 uncultured Leptospiraceae bacterium
CCAGAACCGCACCGGGGTAATAGCTGTGTACATTTTCATAACCCAACCAGCTGATTAGGTTATCAACTTCGTTGTAGATCTGGGCCAGAGTTTTTTCTTTTTTGACACCATCGAGTATCAGGGTGCGAAACTCTTCAAGGTCATGTAGCCCGGTTTCAACCTCGCGGTTTTTACCAAAGGCAAAGGCGTAGCCAATGTCAGCCGCACAGCCTTCAATGGCCGGGGCCACATCTAAAATGACTGCCATACCTTCTTCGAGCCTTTTCTCAGAAGGCTGAAACTGGGTACCAAAATGCGGCAAACCCACCAGGCTTTGTAAATCTATTGTAGATGAGGGCTTGTCAAAATCTTTAAAACGGGTGCGTTCACCGAACCAGGCGAAGGCGTGGTGAAAAAAGTTCTGCACCCCCTGGGCCTTCAGATAGTCTTCAATCTGGCGGGCAGCTTCTTTTTCGGTAATACCGGCATGTAGCTTTTTCTCTACCGCCTCTACGGCTTCATAGGCCAACTGCTGGGCCCGTTTGTAATTGATTAAATCTTGTTGCGTATAACTTTCTACCGACATAGCATTCTCCCGTGTAGACAGGCTTGTGGGTAATTTAAATAGAATGTCAAGGTAAAGAAAAAAATGATAAATGTGTCAGTTTATTCTTTACAGCTATTGCACGGTGCATCACGGGGATATAATGTCACAAGAAATCATCGTTCGCAAGGTAAATTACCCCATAAATGAGCAGATTCCCCGCCTATTCTGGAATAATCGGCCCGTGAAGACCCATTTTGTAAATGCCCTGAATGTGCTTTTTCCTGAGGGTGAGCGCTGGTTTGTACGAATTTTATCTAAGGCCGCTAAGAAGGTGGGCGACCCCAAAATTCGTAAAATCGCCAAAAACTTTGCTGGCCAAGAGATGGCCCATTCTGTTGAGCATGATAAATTTCTGTCGCTATTAAAAGATCACTATGGCTACGATACCGAAGTGGTTGAAAACGCCCTGAGTTGGCTTTTTAAAACAGTAGAAGAACATCTGCCCCTTGAGGTGAGCACATCAGTGATTGCCGGCATTGAACACTTCACAGCACTTATAGGAAATATTGCCCTTGAAGATGAGCAGATACTAGACGAATTACATCCCACAGTGAAAGAACTGCTGCGCTGGCATGCGGCCGAAGAAATAGAACACAAGGCAGCTGCCTTTGATGTACATGCTGCTTTAAATGATTCGTACCTGCTACGCTCAGCAGGCATGGTGATCGCAGCCCTGGGGGTGTATGGTTTCATAACTTATCTGATAGTTGACCTCACCCAACAAGATCGAAAACTTTTTACCATTGAGGCCTTAGAAGATGCCATCTACCTTTTCTTTGGTGAACACCAGCTGTTTCCCCGTACGTTTTTTGAGTTTATCAAATACTTCATACCAGGCTTTCACCCCAACGATGTCGACGATTACCACCTGGCCGAAAAAGTGTTTAATGAAATGCAGGTCAAGGCTGGTTAATTGCGTATGAAATTGTTTACAGTAATTTCTTGAAACAGCTTACAGGGCTTTCGCTTGTGCTTTTTCTCAAAAGTACAAAAGGCATACTGTCTTTTTTCAAGCTGAAACAACTTAGCCCAGAATAGCTTACCGCGTCTGAAATAAATCTGCCCCATAAAGTAGCCCTTATTATCATAACCGCGCCATATTCTGATCGAGCCAGTATACTCTTGTGAGAGACGATTACTCTGCGGGTAGATATGGGTCAGATGCCCTTTTGACATAATCCAGCTTTCTGTTGCCAAAGGAATATCAACGTATCTTCTAAACGCATCGGGCCGAACCTTAATTAAATAACTGAAAATCTGCCACTCGCCATCAACAAAGGCCCGTTCGACCGCAGTATTACCAAGTGAATCTCTGGCATTTACATCTACCCCGGCTGCAACCAGCTGCTTCACCGTGCCTAACTGGCCCCGATTCACCGCTAATATCAGCGGATAGGTTTTTACTGAAACAATCATCGACATATTCACCGATTTTGAGACCTCGTTGCGGTTTTTTTCATAATGAAGGTTACAGGCTCTATTTACATCAGCCTTACTGCTGAGTAACAGTTGCAGGCTAGTCAGCTCAACAGTGTCGATAGCCGAGCAGAGAGGTGTTTCTGCTGGTGATCCATCGCCTTTTACCGTGTGTAAATCAACATTGGCCCCCTGTTCTATAAGGTATCTGATTTTTTCTGGGGGCTGACTATTTCTAATAGCATAGGTCAGCAATGGCATACCATTTATACGCTGGTTCACATTGATATTCTTAATATTCTTTTTAAACGCTGCAAAGTCTACGACTAAAGAACGCAAATCATACCCATGAAGCATTTGCATCGCAGCAGAGCACAGAAAAACAAGAAATGAAACATGTAGAGCTTGAATCATGTCACCTCGTAAACTGCTCAACCGCCCGGTATTCAACTGAACGCTCACCGAGGCGCTCTCTGACCCAGCTCTGGGCTTCGTTGCGGGCCCGCTCATCAACCCATTCATCAACCGCCGGAATATATTTGCGCAGGGTATCAATGGCAAAATTCACAGGAAACTGCAGCGCTGGGTGAAGTCGCCACAGCCA
>CAZHLC010000766.1:0-2606 GCA_964532545.1 uncultured Leptospiraceae bacterium
ATCAAAGTACCTGAAGATTTTTCAATGGTCTGGGCTTCGGTGGGCGCCGGCCCGGTGGGGGCTGCCTCACTGGCGGCCGGTGCTTCTTCAGGCATTGACATAACCAATTCTTCGGCCACTGAAAGGTCTTCTGCGGGTGGCTGGCTAATCTCAGGTTGGGGTTTTTTCTGGCTCGTTTTAGGATTTATTGCCGGTCTGATGGGGGTTTTTGCCGCTTCTGGTTGTGGTTTTTTCTTTTGCTGGGCCGGTGCCGGCTTTTTCTCGGGCGGGGCAGGGGGTGTTGTGGCCTCAATGTTACTGATGATATTGGCCGAGTCGTGTTGTACCCTGGCAATGGCCTCGAGTAGCTGCTCTTCTTTTGCCAGCGATTTTTCAATGAACTCATCGATTTGTTTGCCCTTACGGGTTTTTTTCACCTGGTTCATGACATCTTGCCATTTTTGCAGATTGAGTTCTTGTCGCTCGACCAGCTTTTTAAAGCGGGTAATACGGTTTTCTAGCAGTGCCGAGTAGCTTTCCATCTCGCGGTAAAACTCTTGCATATCAGTCTGAACCTGAGTTTTATAAACTTCGCGAAATTTGCTGTCAATGGTACGCACCATTTTGTAGTTGAAAATTACGTAGACCAGGGCAAACATCAGGGTCACGATCAAAATGGTGAAAAAGACATCCACGGCTCTGTTTTTCAGCAAATTGCTGAAAGGTCAAGGCAAATATTATGTCGCATTTTAATATCCCCCGGTGTTCATGATCTTTTACTGACCATGAGACCCTGGCTCATAGGCTAAAAATGAAACGCTGGCTCATACTTCTTGTACTGGTTTGGCCTCTCTACAGCGCAGGGGCCAGCGATGTAGCAGGCCACTACGAGCGGGCCGTGAGGCAGCGTATTCATTTTGGCAGTTTTTCACCCTACAATCACCTGGTTGCCAATTCAGAAAAACCTACCAGGCCAACCATTGCCCTTGGGGTGGGCAATATGTTTCACTATGATTTCGATAAAAGTGGTCTGTTGAATTCATATGAACGTAAAAATTCGGCCCTCAACAAAACTGCCAATGTATATGTAGAGTTTTCTCATCTGATTTCAGATACTTTTCTCTACTCGCTGGTCTATGCCCCGAATCTTTCAGTAAGGGCCGAGCTTACTTCGTATTACACCTTTATGACCCCGGCCTGGGCCACCGTTGTACCCTATGGTTTTGCTTTTGCAACAACCCTGTCAGTCTCATATGCGTCGCATGCAGAAACCTATGTTGCCAGGGGCCAGGCCGAGCAAGATATAAAGAGCACCATCAATACACCCGCAGTGGCCCTCTCACCCCAGGTTGATCTGGGCTCATTGATTCTGGGTGGCTACGCCGGGGTGCGCCTCTATTACCTCTATGATTATTTAGAGTACAGCCAGAATTCAGTAACCACCAGAACAGAAGGTGGCAGCATCGGGGCAGCACCCTATCTGGGTTTTAACATATATCTGCTGATCAATACAAATTGGGAGGTGGGGTATGACACCAGTTCTGCTGAAGTGTTTGCTAATTTCAGTTTAAAATATTATTTCAGGCAGGCTGCCAAAGAAGCCCAGCCCTTTCGCACACCGAAATAAGCTTAACTGTCTTCGATTTTTCTGAGGGGCACATAGTCTTTGTTAAGAGGAAACTCAAGCCGGGCCACCGTCTTACCGTCTTGCTGAAAGACCCTGAAGTTTTCTGGGTCGAAGCCAATGCCCTTGATCAGAAAAATGATCATGGCGAGACCCAGCCCACTGCCTTCGGTTTCATCTGCATAGTGCAGATAGATATCGGTAAGGCGCTCGGCCTGCATGGCCAGGGCTAATTTCTGGCGAATGCGCCGCTCTTCTTCGGCCTGCATCAGGGTATTGTTCTCAACCCAGGTAATCAGCCGACTTTGATTCAGGTCAAGCATCACCGAAACTACCAGCTCAAGATCTTTTAGTGCTGAATCAAATTCTTCGCGGGTAAAAACCTTGTTGAGGTCAGTTTTAAAGGCTTTGATACCCTGCTGGTAGCTGTCGGGCTCATCAAGGCGGTAACCGAATTTTTTAAAGTAAACTCTTTTAAGGTTGGCCCTGATGGCGTTTTCAACCAACTCGAAGGTGGCTGCGCTTAAAACATCACCAAAACCATCGATGTTAAGGTGCTGCTCGATTTTACCAAATTCTTTACGCAAGCTTTCTTTGGTGGGTCTGTCTAAGATATGAATTCTAAAATGTTTAGATTCATTAATATCTGGCTGCATGGGTTATGTCAGTGCTCTGACCACGATTCTGCTTTATTAACGATTAAATCGTAATGTCAATGAAAAGTTGGTCAAAATCTCAGAGAATGAGGAACCATTACCCCCACAACCTGCGTCATTTTGCTATGAAAAGACGTAGAAAACCCGCCAGCCCCTCAAGGCAAGCCTGGTTGCCCCCAAAGCAACCGGCCGCCTTTGCCAATGATATTGAGTTTTTATCATATGCCAATGCCTACCGCCGCAGCCTGCTTGATCTGGTGCAACAGACCAATCGCAACCAGATTCAGGCAGAACATATTCTCACCCGGGCCCTGATCAAGGGCTGCAAGCAGAAGCACCAGCTGCAG
>CAZHLC010000767.1:0-2600 GCA_964532545.1 uncultured Leptospiraceae bacterium
TTCAAACACAGTTCAAACCCCTCAAGGGCGAGTTCGCCCTGGGTGACAAGGTTACCACCATAGGTGAGGCTACCTCTTTTGCAGGCGTAGCCATTGATTCAGCCAAAGTCAAGTACCGGGTTGTACGCAATGTGTCATACCCGTACTGGTGGGGATACTGGTATTATTCGCCACCGAGACGCTCTGTTGAAGTGGCCCGCGGCGAGCTGAAAACAGATGACAAAGGCCAATACAAAGTAGAATTCAAGGCTGAACCTGACGAGACGGCCGACCGCAAAGCTCAGCCGGTTTTTACCTACACTGTCTATGCCGATGTAACTGATATCAGTGGCGAAACCCACAGCACCCAGACCTCGGTGCGACTTGGTTATACGACCATGAGCATCTCTGCCAATTTTCCTGAGTCGATTAACCAGCAATCTGAGCTTAAGTACCGCATCAGCAGCCAGAACCTCAATGGGGTATTTGTCAAAGCCAGGCTCAATATTACTGTTCACCGCCTGAAATCGCCGGGCCGGGTTCTGAGAAAACGTCTATGGTCAAGACCCGATGAGCCGGTTCTGTCAGAAAAAGAGCATAACCGTTTGTTTCAACATGACGCCTATGCAAATGAACACACTATTGCCAGCTGGCCCAAAGAGAAACTTGTTCTAAAGCGCACCATAACTACCCGAGAGAAGGGTAAAGACAACTTTAAGCAGCTGGCCCGTTTATCTGAGGGATACTACAGCATTGAAGTATCAGGGCGAGACAGTAAAAATAATCTGATAAAGTCGGTGAAAACTATCAGGCTGTTCTCGCTGGCAAAGAAAGGTATGCCCTTCGTTGATGCTTCGTGGCTGAAGATCATGCACAAAGACCGGGTACAACCTGGTGATACGGTAAAAATTGCCTGGGCCTCGGGCTACCCAGAGGCATCAGCCTTCTTTACAATCATGCAGGGTAAAAAGCGACTGCACCGGCAGGTGATAAGAAAGCAGAATGGTAAGTTTCTGTTTAACTATAAAGTCAAAGAAAGGCACCGTGGCGGCTTCACCATCGATTTCTTCAGCGTAGCCCAGAATCGCATCTATAAAAAAAGCCAGCAGGTCTATGTACCGTGGGATAACAAAAAGCTCAGTTTTGAGTTTCAGAGTTTCAGAAACAAAGTAGAGCCTGGCAGCAAAGAACAATACAAGATTATTATCAGAGGCACCCAGAAAGACAAGGTGGCTGCTGAGATGCTTGCAGGCATGTATGATGCATCGCTCGACGTATTTGTTCGTAACTACTGGTCGTTAAACACGAACCCCAGCTATTATTCATATAACAACTGGTCGGGGCAGTTCTTCTCAAGCACGCGCTCGACCTACCTCTACCAGAAGCGCTGGAATAAATATTATTCGAGCCCCTACTTTCGCTATAACCGTTTTAACTGGTTCGGCTTCACCTCTTACGGCCGTTACCGCCGCTATAAACGTAAGAAAAACGGTAACCTGGCCGTCAGTGGCGGGGCCAAACAAGAAGAAGCCCAGAAAATGGTGATGTCAGACGATGAAAGTTCACCAGTTACAGAAGTGGCCCGTGAAAAGAAAGCCAAACCCAGGGCTAAAAAACCTGGCAAGCCTGATCTTGGTAAGAGCACCTCAACCACCAGGGGTGTAAAAGACACCGATGGCGACCAACGGCTTGAGGGCAAGGTCAAAGCCAAAGAGCCGGTGAAAGTTCGAAAGAACCTGCAAGAGACTGCCTTTTTCTTTCCACACCTTGAGACTAACAGCAAGGGTGAAGTGATTGTGAAGTTCACCATGCCTGAGGCCCTCACCAAGTGGCGCTTTATGGGTCTGGCTCATACCCGCAATCTTGATGTAGGCTACATTGAGAAAACTCTGGTTACCCAGAAAGAGCTGATGGTTACGCCTAATGTTCCCCGCTTTTACCGCCAGGGTGATACCATCTTCTTTACAGCCAAGGTTAACAGCCTGAAAGAAAAAGAACAACCTGGCACAGCCGAGTTGACCATGCTCGATGCCCTCACCATGAAACCAGTTAAAAGCATCTTACAAGATGCCCAGACGAAAAAATTCACAGTGAAAAAAGGTAAAAGCGCCAGCGTAAACTGGAAGTTAAAAATAGACGATTCGGCCCAGGCACTGGTTTACCGCCTGATCGTGCGGGCTGGAGAACGCTCTGACGGTGAAGAAGCTGCGAAACCGGTGCTTTCTAACCGCATGCTGGTAACCGAGAGCCTGCCCCTGCCGGTGCGGAGCAAGGGCGAACACAAGTTTACTTTTAACAAACTGGTGAATAATAAATCAAAGACGCTCAAACATCACAAGGTCACCCTCGAATTCAGCCAGAACCCGGCCTGGTATGCAGTGCAGGCCCTGCCCTATATTATGGAATACCCCCATGAATGTGCTGAACAGCTATTCAGTCGTTTCTATGCAAACTCGCTGGCCCGCCATATTGTAGAATCTAAACCGCAGATTCAAAAGGTTTTTGAAAAGTGGAAAGAGAAGGGCAGCAAGGCTCTGTTATCTAACCTGCAGAAGAATGAAGAGCTGAAGCGGGTATTGTTAAAAGAAACCCCCTGGGTAATGAACGGCAAAAACGAGAGC
>CAZHLC010000768.1:0-2600 GCA_964532545.1 uncultured Leptospiraceae bacterium
TGAAGGGCGCCCCCCCAACCATGGCGGTTACATTGCCGGTTTTATGATCGATTTCAACCAGGGCACCCTGCACTGACTGGTAGCGGTTGAGAAATGGGCTGTCATCGCGCACCGCATTTATAAAACGATCGAGTTTTATTTCGCCACCAAGGGCGAGATTGATCAGCTCAGCATTTTCTGCCAGATGGCGGTAATAGTGTATCTGCACCTGGTACTGGTCAAAGCCACGTTTCTTTTTGAACTCGGGCAGGTCGAAGGCCATTTGAATCAGGCCCAGAGCATCTTTGTAGCGGCGGGCCATATCAATATGGCGGTTGAAAATATAGCGGCGTGAAACCTGGTTCTGCCTTTTGAGCGCGGGCCAGAGAGACTCTTGCGCGGCCTTCTGGTGATCAAGGTCAAGGCTGCTGTAAATCTTCAGCCCGCCCTTATATAGCAGTTTCTTACCAACTTCTTTAAGCAGCCGAGAGCGCAGAGTCTCAGTGAAGTAGGGGGCATTGTCAACTCTTCGGCCGAACGCTGTGGCTGATGGTGACATGTTCATGCTTGAGTAGAACTCTTCGATCATGTAATTGTATTCAGCCTCGGCCTGCTTGATTGAAAGAAAACCCATATCAACCATTTTCATCAGCACATGTGCCATTTTATCCATCGAACGTCGGGGATGTTTTAACGGTGAATTACCATTGGGTGCCGAAGGCAGGCTGGCCAGTATGGCACTCTCGCCCACCCGCAGTTTCTTCAGGGGTTTCTGAAAGTAAAACCTTGAGGCTGCCTCAACGCCATAATTACCATGGCCGAAATAAATCTGATTAAAATACATATTGAGAATCGTATCTTTAGGCAGAATGGCCTCTATATAAAGAGAAAGAATAGCTTCTTTAGCCTTTCGAATGTAACTGCGTTTTCGGTCAGTCAGAATCACCTTGGCCAGCTGCTGGGTGATAGTTGAGCCGCCCTGCTTAACACCGCCATACTGCAGGTTAATCAGAAAAGCCCGCAGAATGGCCTGCAGATCGATACCATAATGACTGTAGAAGTGATTATCTTCAGTGGCAATAAAGGCCTGCACCAGTGACTGGGGAATGTTTTCTTTTTTCACCAGAATACGGTGAGTATCAAAGTAGGTTGAAATCAATCGGCCCTTGCGATCAAGCAGTTGTGAGGGCAAGGGTGGTTTGTAGTTCTGCAGTTCATAGACCTTGCTGGTGTCAACGAGGGCAAAAACAGTTAAAAACAACACAAGGCCGGCCAGGGCCCCCAGTATCAACAGAGCCCTTACATGCTGCAGTATATTTGATGGGTCAGAATAAAGCAGGTTGGTGATCTGGCCTGCAATACGCACTATGGGAGAGATTACAGTTCTCATTTGAGTTTCAGCTCATCTTCGCGGTCGCTTCGTACCGCTCGGTAGTAAAATGGTATCTTGATATTTCTCTGGCCATCATAGAGTGGCATATGCAGAGTATAGGTTCGGCTGCCCGGTGAAAAAATGCTGTAGGGCACGATTTGAAAACCCTTTGTTGTAGGTAGAACCTCAATGGTTCTGCCTGGTAGAGTCTTTGAAATGTAAAAATCGTCGTCTTCAGATTTTTTACCCTCTTTTTCTACTACATAGTATGAATAAATAAAATCATATTCAAAGCGGTTATATGAGGTGCTGGTGTAGTGTTTTTCATAGGCGCTTAACATCACCGGGCTGAAGTCTCGTTTGAACTGGTTTACAAACTTGCTGTCAAAAAGATTAAGCTTCACTGTTTCTTTGCCGGTGTTGCTTATCTCATATTTAAAAAATGTAAGGCCAGGCAGGCGGTAGTATCTTTGTGAGGGGTATAGGCCCAGTTGTTCTGCTAATTCGTCTAGCTGATCAGCATCAATTGAGCTCATAAAAACCTTGATGTTTTTATCTGCATAGATCAACATCTTGTCTTTGAGAACTTCTTCTGGGGCCTGTGATTTTTTGCTCTCTTTGAGCGGGCTTTTCTGTTTTAATAAGTTATTGTCGGGGCCATTGCTCAGGGGTACTCTGATAAGGTAGCGCTTAATTGAAGGGTTGCCACAGGCAAAAAAAACCAAAGCCAGTAGAATAAGCAGATACTTCATTTTGTTAAAATTAATCATATTACCAGAGAATGGCAACCATGAACAGCATGCCTGGCTTTTACCTGCCGTAAAGAATAAACATTGGTGCTATATTTGAGGCGTGAGAGTATCAAGTAACTGTGAAAGTTCTGCGCTGCGCTGCCCGTAAATCTCGTGGTGGTGATTCTGCATATAGTTTAAGTTTCGCAGCAGGTCAGCTGCGGTATCAAGATCGGGTACCGCTTCAAGCAGCACCGGCTCAAGGCTATATTTTTTCATCTGCTCAACCTGATATTTGAGAGTTTTGCTGGTGCTCCATGGAATGTTGTGCATAATCTCAGGTGTGAAGTTTTCTCTGGGCACTGCGATGAGACTGTAGCCACCATCGGTGGCCGGTATAATGCAGGGCTGGGGAAAAACTGCGAGGGCAGCTTTAAAGTGCTCGATATGCAGCAGGGGAATATCGGCCCCCCAGATAATTACATAATCTGCTTTTTTCAAACGTTCAACCATGGCCT
>CAZHLC010000769.1:0-2597 GCA_964532545.1 uncultured Leptospiraceae bacterium
TGAATCTGCGGTATTCTGATCGTTATCGATACTGCTATCACTGTCATCGCCGGTAGTCTTACCGGTTACAATCTTTTTTAAATAATCGTCACCGGTTTTGTCATTGATGGTATTTTTACCAAGAGCATAGAGGTGATTGCCAGCTGGCAGAAACAGAACGCCACCGCCGGCCACATGCTGCGAAGGCCCACCGGCAAAGGGGGGCTCGAAAACCCAGCTGGGGGTTTTACGCTCAAAGTCGGCTGCCACCAGGCGGGTATAGGGTGTTTTACGCCCGCCTTTGTTTTTGTAGATAGTGTGCGAGTAATAAACCTGGTCACGAATAGTTACAAATTTGACACTCGAGGGTTGTGGCGTAGTTTTCTGATATTTTAACTCGCCAGTTTTGCCATTTACAATCAAAAGGTTCTGGTTATTCACCGTGAATAAAATCTCACGATCTGTAAAAGACGGGTTCGAACTGATAATACCGGGGTATTCTTTCTGCCATACGGTGCGGCCATCTTCAATGGCCAGGGCAAACATTTTCTTACCGGTAGGCACCAGCACCTTATTCTGGTATACTACCGGGGCAAAAATCTTAAAAGGAAAATCTATGGCTTTGCGCCAGAGCTCTTTACCGCTGCGGCGATCAAGGCAGATAACCTCATACAGCTTCTGGGCATGTTTCACCGACTGGGTGAAAATATATTTATCATAAAATGTCGGAAAAGCCGAGAAAGTTTTTATGGAATCATTCTTCCACAAGAGGTGGCCATTTCTTTCATCGCGGGCCATAAAAACATTGCGGGTGCCGTAATGAATTTTACCATCGACGGCCATCACATTAGAATAGATTCCGTCAACCCGGGCTATCGAATGACGGCCCAGATTCGTCTCGTTGCGCATGCCCGTGCGGGCCCATCTAACCTGGCCGGTTTTTTTATCGAGACAGTAAATTACACTGGTATCTGAAAGGTACAGATATTTGCCCATGATCACTGGATACTTAGGCTTGCCGAAGGCACGTTTGCTTGTTACAAACTGGCGAGACAGCTGCTTGAGGTTAATTTTCCAGTACAGGCTGCCGGTGTCTTCATCAATAGAGTAAACATTCTTGCGTAGATCAAGAAAGTAGATTCTTTTATCAGATATGATTGGGTTCAGTACCCGGGCTTTTGCGCGAAAAATCCATCGTATGCGGTTGCCCCTTACGATAATTTCATCGTTATTGCCGGTAAAATAGAGATTACCTTTGTAAATAGGCCAGTCTGCTGCAAAGAGCTGACTGCTGGTAATTAATAAGGCAAGTAGTGTTTTTTTCATGGTTATTCCTGCAGAGTTTTTTCAACATCTTCAAGTTCTTCATGCAGTTGTTGCCAGTCTTTCATACTGGCATTGAGGTTTTTTTCAAGTTTATCTTTTTCTGAGCGCAGATCTTCAAGAAAATTGCCATCATTCTGTTGGTAGGTTTTATTATCGGCAAACAGGGCCTCGATTTCGGCGAGGCGCTGCTCGAAACTGGCAATTTCTTCTTCTGATTTCTTTATTCTGGTGCGCATTTTATTTGCCCGGCTTTTTAACTCTTTTCTCTGTGTATAGGTGTTTGTACTGCCTGGTTTCGTTTTAGACGATTTCTGCTTTGCGCTCAGGTTAAAATAATCTTCGCCATGCTTCTCTAAAAATGCATCATAGTCACCTGAAAAATCAATCAGTTCACCTTCTCTGAGAGCGAAAATTCGATTAGCGATTTTTCTTACAAATCGTTCATCGTGGCTGACAAAAATCAGAGTGCCCTTGTATGCAATCAAAGCGTCTTCGAGGGCTTCAATGCTCTCAAGGTCAAGGTGGTTAGTAGGTTCATCAAGCAGCAGCACATTGCCATGTTCAAGCATGGCCCTGGCAAGGCAGAGCCTTGCTGCTTCACCACCGCTGAGGTTGGTGACAGCCTTTTGCGCGTCATCGCCGGCAAACAATACCTGGCCAAGAATTTTGCGTACATATGATGTAGGTTGACCGGCAAACAGATTGTGCAGCCATTCATAGACCGAAATTTTCTTTTTGAACTGCTCTCGCAGGTTCTGCTCAAGGTAAGATACCCTGGTTTCAAAACCCCATTTAAAACGGCCTGCATCAGGTTCAATCACACCTGCTATAATTTTTAACAGGGTTGACTTTCCGGCACCATTGGGGCCAATCAGGGCTATTTTTTCTTCGCGCCCGATTTCAAATGCAAGATTGTCAAAAATCTGATTACTTTCATAACTCATCGCCAGCTCGCGGGCCCGCAGCACGGTTTTGCCTGGTGGCCTTTCAGGTTCAAAATTAAAACTGGGGTACCTGCGGGTTGAATCAACAATCTCAGGCAGTTCAATCTTTTCAAGCTGCTTTACCCGTGATTGAGCCTGACGGGCCTTGCTGGCCTTGGCTCTGAAGCGCTCAATAAAGGCCTGAGTCTGGGCAATTTTCTTTTCTAAGTTTCGGTTTTCTTTCAGCTTTTGTTCGTATGCCAGGGCCTTGCGCTCGATGAATTCATCGAAATTACCTTTAAATAGAGTTATAGTTCGATAATCAACGTCGGCAATATAATCACAGAGATTGTTGAGAAAATCACGATC
>CAZHLC010000770.1:0-2585 GCA_964532545.1 uncultured Leptospiraceae bacterium
AAGGTTACGCTCAGCAGATTTCTGAATCGCCTACAGTAAACCTCAGCTTCTGCTGTTGAAAAACCAGGTGAGCTGCATGCTGAAACCGGTCACCTGGTTGTCATTAAGTTCAATCTGGCGGCGAAAACCGCTCTGAGTCAGCGACATCTGCAGCTTTAGATTCTGCCAGTTACCCTCGAGACCAATATTGGGTGCGGCATTAAAAACCGTGGTGGTTACAGAACGCCCACCAAATGCTTCGCTACCACCATTAAAATCATTATATTCAAAAAGCTGCGCCCCCACAATCAGCGACAATGGTGAAAAAATGCTGACCTTGAGACCGGTGAGCAGATTAATGCTTTGTTGTTGCTGATTGGGCTGGCCAGCAATTGTAGCCAGCTCAGCTGACTTTAACCTCAACCCCGCATGCACACTGTGGCCCGGGCTGAAACCATATTGTAGCAGTGAGGTTAATACGGTGTAATAGTTTGACGAGCTGGCCGCATGGGCCACCAGCAGGTTGGCCAGCCTGACCTTCTCACTGAGCGACAGGCGGGCCGAAATATAATTGAGATAGATGCTACTTCTTATATCGCTGCTTATGGCCGGCACCTGGGTAAAGCGACTGGTAAAACTATTAAACTCTTGTTTGTTGTGCAGATAATGCCCCGAATAACCCAGCTCAAAGCCCTGCCACAGAAGCAACACGCTGCCGATGAACCGGTTAGAGCTGGCATTACCGTTCACTTTTCTAAACGAATGAAAGTTGTTTACCCCAAACTTTAACCAGTCTGTGGGTGCAAACCACAGGCCGGGGGCGGCATGGGTTACTGCATTGCGTGGGCCAAAACTGCTGCGATCGCTGCCCCCGCCTGCCGCAGCAGCCAGACCAAGCTGGTCAAACAACCTCTGCTGGTAGATTGCATTGAGATAAAGGGTTTCAGAACCGGCACTTCTACTGTGAGTCACCACCGGCTTGACCGAAAGTGTATCAACTACATCGGTGGCTCCATAGGCGGCGTTAAAGTGCAGGGTATCAACTTCTCGGTCAGCCATCTCACCGGCGAAAAGCCCGTATACACGCATTTCAAGCTCGGTGGCCCCAAGGGGAACCATAAACAGCATCAATAAAAGGGTTGTATAAAAAAACTTCATAGTTACTCTTTGAGAATCTTTCTTTGCAGCTATAACAGGGCTGCACCCTGTCGGTTTACGCCTTCTGGGTCAGTAAAGTCAAGCAGCAGAGGTACTTCGCGCTGAAAAAACTCGAGGTAGTTATCACTGCTAACCGAGTTCTGCAACAAACAAAACAACTGGCCCTGAACCCTATCTAGCTCTGCTTCAAACCTCATCAGCGCTGCCACATCATTGATCTCTACAGGCAGCTTAAGAGCCAGATCGGCCCCGGCACATTCAACGGCCCGGGGCTTACTGAAGCTGCAGGCGGTCAGTAAAAGAACTAACAATACAGCCCCATAGTGCATAAAGCACCCTGAAACATCTCGATGGCCTGTCAAAGATTGATTTTGAAAGGTTTGACAATCTGCTGCGCTAAACAGGCTGAACCCATGTTTCTCAGATTTATTCAGATTGTGGGGGCAGCCATTTTTGCCGGGGGCATTGGCAGCTACATCAACACCTGGCTGAATAAAGATATTGTATTACGCATTGGCGGTTCGCAAATAGAGCTTCTCAATGACTATATGGGGGCCACCGCCCTGACCACTCTCGGGGTTTTTACAATTTTCGTCACCCTGCCCTTCAGCCTGACAAAACTGAAAGAGGTTTTCAGGCAACGCTGGTATCTTTACTTTCTTTATTACATAGTGGCCGCAGTAATTCTGTTAGCACCAGCCTATGCCCTGTTTCAGATTGATAGCCATAATAAGGCCTTCTATGAGGCCATAAAGAATAAAGATCTGGCTTTTTTTAAAAGAAGCTTTGCGGCGGCAAAATTCAGCCATGAAACCACCAACAATCTGATGCTCAATGCCCTTTCACTGAAATCATACAGCATTCTTGATTTTCTGGCCAAAAACGGTGGCGATGTCAATGCTGCTACAGGCTCATCAAGTTTTATGATTTCAAATGTAACCTATAAGGGTGACCTAAAGGCGTTTAAAATTTTTCTAAACAACGGTCTTGATCTTGACCAGAAAGAATCTTATCTGGGTCGGGGAATTTTACACCTGATTATTTCGGGTAAGAGTAGAGAAAAAGAACAAATCGCCATGTTGAAGCTACTAAGCAACAAGAAGATGAACATCGATGAAAAAGACAATCTTGAAGAAACGCCCCTTATGCTGGCAGCTGGCCGGGGTTTGGCCGGGGTCTGCACGCAACTGCTGAAGATGGGGGCTTCAGTAAATATCAGCGATAAATTTGGTCGTGCAGCTCTGCACAAGGCCGTTGATAAATCAATGGTATACCCAAAAGTTCATGAGCAAGACCGACTCGCAACTGCCCGGGTTCTGCTGAAGGCCGGTGCAGACAAAACATTAAAAGCAGGCTATTCGGGCACTCCGCTTGATATTGCAAAGAAAGCCGGTTTTGCAGAAATCGTTGCCCTTTTAAAAAAATAACTGTCAAAGTACATTGACAGA
>CAZHLC010000771.1:0-2585 GCA_964532545.1 uncultured Leptospiraceae bacterium
CTGAAAATGTCAAGTACTTTGAAAAACTGCAAAAAGATTATGCCGGTCTAAATTAATTATACTGGAGCATAATCTTTTTGCAGTTTTTCAAAGTACTTGACATTTTCAGCTTAGCCTAGAGCCGTTTCTTGCTTACCCATGTCTAATCGTAAGAAAAACGTTGAATGCAAGCATTGTAAGAAGCTGTTTTTTTATGATCTCAGTCAAAAAGATTACTTAGTCATCTGCCCCAATTTTGGTCTACTGGTGCCACTTGTCGAAGCCCGATGGTTGACAGAGCATATTAAGCCTCGAAGCAAGATTAAAGCTTTCAAGATCAGGCCCAGGCTATTGCCCAGGCAATACGAAGCATCAGTATCTGGTGACGAGGAATGGCGCGGGGGGGTAAGAGTAAGCTTCGATTCTTTTTGGGATAAAGTAAGCTTGTATATGCCAATGTGGTTTGCATTTCAAATTTTTAGCATTCATGCTGTTATGCAGGCGGTTGTTCTGTTTCATTCATTGAGATTGTTGTGATTCTAGAGTTCAATACAGTCAATAAGGGTAGATTTACAGTAATCTTATTTCTAATCGCCACGATCTTTGTATTTGTCGGGGGCTACATCTCATTTGCGCTTGATAATATCTGGGTAGGCCTGATTCTACTTCCCATATCGTTTGCAATTGCAGCATTTATTGCCCACCAGTTTTCAAGGGGCAGAGGAACCATTGACCTTACAGACTCTTCATCGATAAAAATTGATCATAGAAAAATTCCCCATCAAACTATCATTGGCTGGTATTTAAATACCAAGGCAGTTTCGATATCTTCGATTCGCCTGTTTCTGGCAGATGGTTCAGTGATTTCTATTGATGGCCCCATACTGGGCAATGAAGGTATTCACTTTGAAAAGTGCTCTTTAGAGCTGTTTGCATTTCTTGATTCGGTTGCAATCAATAGGCTTGAATTATTGGGGCTCAGACAGTGATGGTCGCAATGGCCCATTTTTAATATGGGCCATTGCAGAGGGACTTTAATTGCCCGGCAACAGAATAATGCTATGCAAATAAACCAAAGACCAAACCAAACGTGGTTATGCGAAGAAGCTGAAAGCTAGCATCGATTAGAATCAGTTTAAAGGGTCTATTGGCGCCCAGGTAATTGATGGCTATAGAAAAGGCAACCAGTGTTAATCCGATCAAAAACCCGTTCAAAAAGAAGGTTTCGAAAGTCGCCCCGCGAAAAAGAAACCCGAACACAAAGGCTGCGATTAGGTTTAAAATAAAAATGACGGGATAGACAACTGCGGGGTTCTTTGCGCTTTCATTTTGTACGTTGGCCACCGCCTGCCACTGCTTTGGCAAAATTAGTGAATACCAAAGGCCGCCCAGAATGAATGCAGAAAAAGCGCAAACCACTACGGGCAGTATATTTACATCGAAAAAAGTCATAAAAGTCTCCTAAAAATTTGAAGTGGCCGCTTTTAACCCAGATTTCAGGCTTTGTCTTGTAAATATTCGACAACGTTTGGCGCAAAATCTTCGGGGTGTTCGTCTGGAAAGTAACCCCTATACTTAACGGGAACGCCACCTGCCAACGCTTTGAAGTCTTTTATGAGATGTGATTGATCATAGTATCCGTAGTCGGCCGCTAGATTTGCGATGTTTTGTTTCTCATCTTTCATAAGCGATTTGATGATGACTTGAAATCGAACAATCTTCGCGTAGTATTTTGGTGAAAACCCAAGGTACTTCTTGAAAAGTCTTTCTGCTTGTTTAGCTGAAATGCCGTTTTCATCGAAGAGTTCAATCATCGGTTTGTTGCCTTTTGATTTCTCGATTTCAAGCTTGAGGCTCCAGAAAATCTCAAACGGTTTGTCTACATTGAGTAATGATAAAAATGTGCAATCAAAGCAATCTTTTATCTCTCTGATCTGAAGATCACTTTTTAGAATTCTCTCTTTGATGTTATGCCAGTTGCCCTCTAGCACTTTAGAAATGGCCAGAACTTGGTTATTATACTCGCCCAGTGAAATCTTGCTGAAGGCGCCCAGCCCACCAGCGCTGAACCTGATACCGCAGATCTTCATCATTCCTTTTTGAATAATCTGAATGGGATGGTTTTTCTGCAGGTCAATGTTTGAATCTACAATTTCGTCATATACAGATGTCTTAGATGAGAATACTTGCTTTCTCTGGTAAGAGCAGCCAAAGTTCAATACCAGATCGGTTTTCGCATCGACAAAGGCATTGATGAGCAGATCAGAGGGTTTGCCTGGCTCAGAACAATGGCACCAATAGTTTTCAATGTAGGGTGCTATTTTTTCAGCGGGTTTTTCGAGTTCATACATAGCTCATAGGTACAATTGAATATTTAAGATGCTATGAACAGTAGAGTCTGAACTCTATAAAAGCCAGCATGTGCGCCTATTCAGGCTGTGTTGCGTACGGTTACCGCCGAACGCGGGTCGATGAGCTCAGTGACACAGATATCAGGAAAGGTTGGCACAGCCTTACCATTTGAAATATCGAGAATCAGCCGGGTGATCAGGTGCGCATCGGCGAAGGCACCGCGCTTCATGAACAGCTGGCCCAGGTAGTAGGGG
>CAZHLC010000772.1:0-2584 GCA_964532545.1 uncultured Leptospiraceae bacterium
CAGATAAGGTTGAAACCTATGAAGTGAAAGGGCAAAGAAATAAAGAGGTCACTAATCGAATTGCAGACTTTGAAATTATCACTAAGACCCGCGAATTACGGGTTATTGAGATTACCCGTTTGCAGAAGAAGCTCTTGGCCGAATCAACCTTCAGGTTCAACCAGCGCAAACGATGTGCCTTTGTGCCCAGCAAGGCTTTCAGGTTTATCAAGGGTGATAAGAAAGTCGATGTGCTGCTTTGCTTCGGCTGTCGCGAAGTAATGTTTGCTTACAAGGGTGACCAGCGCATCGAAGACTTTGATGATGAAGAAAAGTTCTTTCGCGACTTTGTAGACAAAATCTGATTATTTAACTTTGACCGTGGCCGACGGCGGAACCTTTCTGTGTAAAACCGCTTCTACCAGGGCCCGCTTTGATTCGGGTGATTTCGAAAAGGGCACCACCAAAACATCTTTTTTTCTTAAGAGTCTTTTTAGCGAGCCATAGGGGTAGGGGTTTGGCAGGGCAAAGAAAATGTAATGGCCCTTAGGGCGTTGCCGCTGCCAACTCGGCAGCCCTTTTCTGAATTTATTTACCCTTGTATTGAGAACCATGGCTTTTTTGTATTTGCGGGCCTTTGTTTTCAAAGAAGATAAGGGCATGATTTTACCAAACTCTTTTTTCAGTTGCCCATAGATCTTTGACTTGGGGTTCACATCAGTGAATAGCGGGTAGTTGTAACCCGATGAGATATATTTTTTCAGATTTTTATGACCATGCAGTGTTTTGATGGCGGCCCGGGCAATTTTGCGATTGAGTTCAGTAGGGCTGATCAGGCCTTCTTTCATTTGCAGGCGGTCTGCCTGACGTTTTTGTGAAATTGAAAGCCAGCGGTTGATATGCCATTGGTTTTTGTTTGCCCATGGTTTTTTTGATTTGAGCGCCCGCTCAAGGTATCGATCTAATGTACCGGTGAATAGTTTATGGTAAATAATACGCTCAACAGAAACAGCTATTCTTGCTCTCAGCTTCTTGCTGCTCTTTGCTCTTGTGCTGATGCCCTCGACCATTTGACGCCCCAGTGTTACAACACCGCTGGTTAGCAGCAATACATCGGCGCCTGCCTTCAGGGCATCGTAACCGACTTTGTGGTAGGTTTTTTCTCTGCGAAACTTTGGTACCGCCCTCATTGAAAGGTTATCTGTAATGATCAGGCCTTTAAATTTCCATTTTTGGCGAAGGGTTTTGGTCAGCCAGTATTTAGAAAAGGTGGCCGGTTTGTTCTCAAAATTGGGATATATAATGTGTGCCGGCATAACCCCGGTGGCAAGGTTACGGGCAATGATGGTCTTGAAAGGTTTCAGGTCTTCTTTCAGCAGCCGGCTGTATTTCTTTTTGACAATGGGCAGCTGGTGGTGTGAGTCTTTGCTGGTATCGCCATGGCCAGGAAAATGCTTAATCGAATCAAGGCAGCCGGCAGCGCGGTGGCCTGAAAGGTAGGCCGCTACGAGTTCAGTAACAAACTCAGGGTCAGAGTGAAAGGCCCGGGTTCTAATAACCGGGTTCTGGGGGTTGATCTGTACATCTGTTACCGGCGCAAGATTCCATTGAATGCCGGCCTGCTGCAGATGGTGGCAGGTATAGAAGCCCACTTTGTTTGCCCATGACCGGTTACCGCTGGTTTTAACAGCTTCGCCCACTGCCATTAGCGTAGGAAAATAGGTCGCTGGCCCACGCAGCTTGTGATAGCCGCCTTCTTGATCTATCGTGTACAGGGGTGATGGTATATTGTTATCGAGGTAATAACTGTTCAGTTTTTTGAGGTGTTTTACCAGTTTGTGGTAGTCTTGCCTGAAGAACCCATTCTTGGCTTTACCAAAGCCGTTGCGAAAATCAATAAAAACCCCACCTGGCTGAATTTTTTTGTAGGTTGTATTCGATGGTTTCAGTGGCAAGTGCAGCATGAACAACTGCCCGATCTGCTGCTTCAGGGTAAGCGAGGCAGTTATTTCTTTGGCTAGCTCACCAAGTATTTGCTGGGTCTGTTTGGCGAGGGGTTGAGGTTTAAGCTGGCTCACGGGCTCAGCACAGATTAATACCAGGGGTATGAGAAAAAAAGGCGTAAATCGCACGGGGTAACTAATAAAGAAGCAAGTGAGAGGGCAACCGTTAGTTAGTTCATATTGACAGTTACAGTCTGGCCATTATCGTAATTACCCAGCTGGGTACCCTGGCGTTCACCAGAATCGTAACCATCGGTTGTGGTTGCATTTGAGTCTTCAAAACAATAGAAAATATAAGAGGCCGGAACCATTCTCGGTGCAACCGCCTCAGTTGTAATACTCACTGTAGTACCATTAGGAAAGGCCTTACCCGGAAAACGGGCCAGGGCATTCTGGCGATTGGCATAATTCGCTGTGGCGGCCTGATCAAACATGAAACACTCAGCATCTGAGGTTGAAGCCGGGGCTGCCCCGATATCTGCTGTCAGGGTAAATGGGCTGGCAGGGTTAACTGTATCTATAATTTCTGTGTTAAGAATAACCAGATTGGTATCACCGGCTATGGTCACTGAGGTGCGAAACCCCTTGGTGCCGTTTAGAAT
>CAZHLC010000773.1:0-2578 GCA_964532545.1 uncultured Leptospiraceae bacterium
CGTTCAGTTTTTTGATTTCAGCTTCTTAGCCTCATACATTTCTTTTTTTCTGGCTCTTGGCCAGCTATTTAAAATTAAACATCGCCGTCATCGGGTCACTTTTTCAGTTTTTTTAAGCCTGGGCTACTTTCAGTTTACTCTTGGTCTTAAAATGTCTGGTGCTATGCAGTTATATCCCCTGCTGTATGGAACAGATACGCCCGCGACCCTGTTTATGGTGGTCTACATGTACTACTATGTGCGTCATTTTCTTGATGAAAGCTTTCGTCTCAACTGGTGGCACTATGGGCCCGGGGTGATTTTTCTGATAGCAATCTTATCGAGCAATACGCTTCTCGATGCAATGGGCGTTTACAGTTTCTGGTATGGTGAGATGAAGCGCTCGGGCTATTACTTCGCTCTTGCTCTATTTACCTGGTTGCAGAACCTTGCCTATTATATTTCAAGTGTCTATATTCTTTACCGCAGTTTTGACTTTAAGGGTTTTTATAAGAACCCGCTGTTCTATATCGGGCTGTGCTTTATCTTTGCCTGTTTTGTGGTATTCTCTTCGTTCAGCAGCTATGTGAGTGATTCGCAGGGTATGCAGCGGGTCGCCTGGGTTGCGGTTTCGCTGATCTCTACCATCGTTTATTTTCTGGCGATTATCTTTCCTTCACTGGTCGGCGAGCCCGATGCCCTGGGTAAATTTGCTTCGCCTGAAAAAAAATATGGTAAAATGAAATTGCCCGAAGAAATGGCCTCTGATTATTTGAAAAAAGTTCAAAAAGCCATGGAAGTAGATCATCTCTATCAAAATGCCGAGGTCAATCTGAAGAAATTTGCGCTGATGGTAGATATTCCGCCTCATTATGTGTCACAGGTTATCAATCGGCGGCTGAATAAAACCTTTTCTGATTATCTTAATGAGTGCCGGGTCAATGCTGCCCGTGAGTCTCTCAAAAAACCCGAGAACGCCGACGTATCAATACTGCGCATAGCCTACGAGGTGGGCTTTAATTCGAAGGCCAGCTTCAATAAAATATTTAAACGTATAACCGGCTCGACCCCCAGCGCCTACCGAAAAGAAGGCTAAATTTTTATTGCAGAAATAGAACTGGCGCGGCAAAAGGGTTTATACAGAAAGAATTCTACTGGGGCTGCAAGAAGAGAGGAACCATGAAAAAACAATTTGTTATCTTAGTGATAGTAGCAGCAATGTTGAGTCAATGCGGGCTGGGCAACAAACATGACATCAATGTAAAACGTGATTTTGAGTACATGTACAATGTAATAGAAAAGAGTTTTCTGACTCTTGATAAAGGTATCAAACAAAAACGTATTAATAAGAGTCTCGATGCCATTGAAGCCTATATTGCAAAAGAAGAACCCAAGATCAAGGCCGTCGGTGTGAGGTTGAACAGCATCATTCTCAAAGAAAAAGAGAGCTATGAAATTATCAAATTTAATGAAAAGTATGCCAAGCTTGGCAGCAAATATCTGTCTTACTTTGAAAGAAACGTCAATAGCAAACAAAAAGACCGCTTCGTCGAGGCTGTCGTTGTAGGTGTGGCCAAAAAATTCACTGATCAGTTGCTCATGCCCAAAAACTCAATCGACTTTTTCAAAAAGGCAATTCGTTAGGCCCGCCCAGATGAGTAATAAACTTATTACACTGACCCTGGTTGCTCTGTTTTCAGCCTGTAACCTGGGCTGGTCAGATGCTGACCAGCTATTTGTTTCATCGCGTGAAGGTGACCATGGCAAAGTAAAAGAACTGCTGGCCAGGGGCGTCGATGTGAATCATCGCTTTATTCATCTACAGCGCGATTTTCAACCCTATGAGACAGCCCTGATTGTGGCCGCAGAAAAGGGTCACCTTGATATTGTGAAAACCCTGGTAAAGGCCGGGGCCAAACTCGAGATGATTAATACATACTCTTCAGAGACGGCGCTTTACAAGGCAGTGAAAAATCGGCATAAAAAGGTGATTGATTACCTGCTCAAGGTGGGGTCTGACCCCATGGTCAAAGACAGCCCTGAAGGCACCGATTGTTTGATGTTGGCCGTCATTCAGAATGATTACAAGCTTATCAAAAAGCTGGTTGCTTACGGCGCATGGCCTGACCCTACTCATAGAACTGGCCGCCTGATTAAGGGTGAAGTGGGCCGCACTGCCATTAGCATTGCGAAAGCTCTAAGACGACCCTACGTTGGCTATCTCAAAGCTCAGAAAGCCCGCTGTAATCGCGTTCTAAAGAGCAAAACAAGCTGTGCGACCAAAAAAGTAGCTCGCCTGAAAGAAAAGAACACAGCGCTTGATTTCTAACATGAAGTATTTTGTTTTAGCTTTAACGCTATTAGCCCTGGCACGTTGTGGCCCCGCCCGTGATGTGAGTGGTGAGTACACCAAAACCTGGTGCCTGCAAGATGAGTATCCGCGTATTTCTAAAATGGTTATAGAAAAGCTTGAGGGTAATAACTTTTTTGCTACCATATATTCAGAAACGGGCAAGTCTATGCGTGAAAAGTTGACTTATGGCCTTGAAGGCGAGGCCCTGGTCTTTCACGGGCAGCCTCGCATTATTTTCACTGAGAA
>CAZHLC010000774.1:0-2578 GCA_964532545.1 uncultured Leptospiraceae bacterium
CGACTCTGCTGAAGTGGAACAATGTGGCCACCGTCTGTGAAGAGTCGCGCTGCCCCAATCGTAACGAATGCTCGGCGGCGGGCATTGCTACGTTTATGCTGGGTGGGGCCAGCTGCACCCGGCGCTGCAGCTTCTGCCATATTGCCACCGGCAAACCAGAAAATCTTGAGCTGACCCTGGCCAGCGAAAAAGCCCAGGTGCTCAAGGCCACCCAAGATCTTAAGTTAAAATATGTGGTGATTACCTCGGTGGCCCGCGATGACCAAGAGCTGCTGCTGGCCCAGCATTTTGCAGATGTGACCAGCACTCTCAATGACATGGGTATTGAGGTTGAGCTGCTTATTCCTGATTTTCACCTGAATGACCACTTTCTCTCTTTAATAGGTGATGCTGCCCCGCTGGTATTGGCACACAATTTAGAGACCGTTAGACGCCTGTCGAAGGCGGTACGCCCCCAGGCGGCCTACGAGCGTTCACTGGGAATCTTTGAATTCTATAGAGACAAGTATCCTAAAATTATTCGCAAAACAGGTTTTATGGTAGGCCTGGGTGAAAGCAAAGAAGAGATCAAAGAGCTTTTGGCAGATATGCGCTCGGTTGGTATTGATATTGTGACCATTGGCCAATATTTACAGCCCTCAGCCGAACAGGTTGAAGTAAGCAAACACTATTCGGCCGAAGAGTTTGCCCAGCTCGAAGAGCGGGTAAAAGAGGCTGGCTTTGCCGGCTATGAGGTTGGCCCCTGGGTGCGCTCGAGTTATATGGCCTCGCGCACTCTTGAACAGGTAAAAAACAGCCGAAAAATGTAATATGGCCGAGGTCGAATCACAACCGATATACGCTGACTTTCACAAAATTGACCTGGGCTATCTGCGCGATCTGCTAGAAAAGAACAAGGTTTCTGAGAAGGTAGCCCGCAAGCTACTAGATTACTGGGAGATGCGTATAACCGAAGAGCGCGACCCACTCTACTCTAGCTATTTTGAGTATTATCTATTTTTTGAGTCAATAAATTCTGGAATTCTTTCGGCCTTTGTTTATGATCTGGGTCACCAGCAGGTGAAACACCAGTACGGGGTTCTGGCCGCTACCACGGTGCAGATTCTACAGAGTATCAGAGAGCAAGACACCCAGAAGTTTCTAGCAAAGATTGAACAAGGCTATATTGACATTTTTGATTACCAGGGTGAAAAGTTATCTCTCTATTTAAAGTCGATTGAGTTTGGTAAACGAACCTATGTTATTGGCATTTTATATCCCCTGAACCTGAAAATCAACGACAAGCTTGAACGGCTGGTGAGTGTTTTTCAACGCTATTATCTACCCGATGTTTTTCAACCCGATCACCGTTTTCTGCCTTTGTTTCACGAGCTGAATCAGGCAGTCATGAGTGAGGTCACTGAGCCCCTAGAAAAAAAACAACCGGTGACATTCACCTATTTCAAGTTTGAGTCTTTTCGCAAATATATTGATCTGGCCGGTGAGCACTTTGCTTCAGAAATTGTGGGGGGGCTGGTTGAGCAGCTCACTACCCGCCTGAAAAAACAAGATTACTGCTATGTGCTCAACCCCCGCGAGTATTTGATTGTGTCGCTCAACTGTGACAAAGAAATTATACAGAAGCGCTACCACCGGGCCCTTTTTCAAATAAAAAGTTTACTGCTCAGTTACCAGGTAAACTACACCACCAAGACCAGCCCAATCGAAGATTTAACTTCTATATGGCATGAAATTGCCACAGTTGATTAAATCACGAACAATATAAAAGAAGGAAACCTATGCCCGCTGAACAAGTAGATAAGCTTATACGTAATATTCCAGACTTTCCGAAAGAGGGTATTCAGTTTAAAGACATTACCCCCGTTTTAGCCGATGCCAAGGCTTTTAATGCTACCATCGACTGGTTTGTTGAAAAAATTCGCAGCCACGGCAAGTGCGATGTAGTGGCCGGCATTGAGTCGCGCGGCTTCATTTTCGGTTCGGCTATTGCCCGTGAATTACACGTGAGCTTTGTGCCGGTGCGCAAACCCGGTAAGCTGCCCTATAAAACCCACAGCGTTGAATATGAACTTGAATATGGCACCGACTCGCTTGAGGTGCACATCGATGCCATTAAAGAAGGTGACCATGTGGCCATTGTCGATGACCTGCTGGCCACCGGCGGCACAGCCTCGGCCACCTGCGATCTCATCAAGAAATGCGGCGGCATTATCAACTCGGCCCTGTTTATGATTGAACTCGATTTTCTCAAGGGCCGCGATCGCCTAGACGGCCACGTAAATTTTATCGAATCTCTGGTGCACTACTAGGTGGGCGGGTCTTAGACCCGCCCCTGAAATCTGAAATCTATGGTATTCAAAAATCGCCAGAACCCGCGCAGAATTGGCTTTGATTATACCACCCCGGGCTTTTATTTTTTTACCACTGCTACCAAAGACCGTGAACGGCTTTTTGCCAAGATTGAGAATGGCAAAGCCAATTTGAATCAATTTGGCAAAGCTGTATTACAAACATGGCAGTCGCTCTCTAGTCACTACTGCCACATTACCTTAGATGAGTTCATTATAATGCCCAACCA
>CAZHLC010000775.1:0-2569 GCA_964532545.1 uncultured Leptospiraceae bacterium
ATTACTGACGGGCGCAAGCAAGGCGATTTGATTTGCCTCGCTTTCACCAACGAAGAACGAATAAGTCTTCGAACGGCCAAAGTCGGCACCCACAGGCCGCCCCAGTGCATCAAAGGCCCTGACTAACCAGAAATAACGCCGACCCTTTTTAAGAGCACGGGCATTATTCGGATATAACAAACTGTTTGAGAGCAGATCTTTCTGAACAAAAATTGGATTCAATTCAGGATCACTGTTTTGACTGATAACAAGAGTGTACTTACGCGCATCAACAGAGGGAACCCATTGAAAAAAAGGTCTGGTATTCGAAATAAAGCTCTTATCGGCAGGAGAGAGCAAACGAACCCTGTTGCCAAAGGCACTCTTATTAAAGCCACTATCAGAGACCTCAACAAAAGATGTTTTGAAAAATTGCTGCGGCGAGCTGAGCTCAGCATAGATCTCTTGAAAAAGACCATTGAAGCGGTAAGTTCCAGTTCTACTGATGAAATTGGTAGAGACCTTACCAAAATCATGGTCTATCGTAATGCAACCTGAGGTTGGCAGACTCAGAGTTTCACTGCTCAGTGTGGTTGCACTGACCCCTGCAGGGTTTGATATGGTAAGCGAAAAATTGTAAGTGCCCGGTGCATAACTGCTTTCATAGCACCAATATGCGCGCAGCTTAACAAAAATAACGGTGTCGCTCGAACTCAGAGAATTGATTTGTTGACCATTAATATCGGTTACAATTATGTCAAGTTTTGATGTATGCCCCCATGCTGCATGAGCAAGAAGCATTAACATGATAAGAATGATCTTCTTCATTCAATCACCTGATAGACTAATACCAAAAAAGTCATTATTGCCTTCACCATTGATGGTTAATGCTGGCTGCCTCACTAAAGTTACCGCCGCCCCATAATTGGGTAACGGGCTACCCCCTGTAAAAACAGTAACTTGACCTACATTGTTGTTTACCGCGATGTTTTTTCGGTAAGCTGCTACTGCAAAGTCGGTATAGCCGTCACCGTTTAAATCGCCCAAAGCGCGCACCGTATTACCAAAATTGTCTGCAGCAGCTGAACCGCCGAAGGCTTGTTGCAGTGTTACACCTGCGTTATATCGATAAAGATAGCATTTTCCGGCCTGGCTCTGCCCGTTGGTGAGATCTGTAGATGCGCAGATAACAAACTCTTGATTGTTATCGCTATCTAAATCTCCTACAAATGACAAAGAAGAGCCAAAGAAAGAGTTCGCCGAGCCATCGAAGATAAATTGGCCAGCAGTCTGCGACATGATCGTATCGGGGTAGTACACAGCTTGAGTCGCTGAAAACCCACCAAAGAAAAGGGCAGCATCGCCGCCATCAGCGAAATATTTCGAGCTCTGAGGGGCCCCAGCGATAAAGTCAGCAAACCCATCTTTGTTCAAGTCTCTTCCTGATGCAATGGCAAAGGCAAATAATGACGAATTGCCCCCAATATTGAGATCGACGCCTTTTTGTGAGTTTGCATTGACATCGCCATATAGAGGGGTCGCTGCACCTGTGTTGCTATAAAAAGTACCTAAAACGATGTTATCTTGAAAAGGCGCCCCGCTCACAAGATCTGCAAAACCATCTTGATTAATATCAGCCCCGGCATTCAGCGCATAACCGGCCTGTTCAGCAAAGGTTGAGCCATTCAGGGCTTGATCGAAGTTGCCGGTGGGCGCCGCTGCCCCATAGTACAGGTAGATACGCCCTGAGTTTGCGCCGCCACTGGTATCTTTGCCGGTTGCAGATATGGCAAGATCACCACGACCATCAAGATTAAGGTCACCGGCATCTTTCACTGCCCAGCCAAAAACATCACCAGGGCCCTCGCCATCAAGTATCAGATCAGCCTGATTCGCATTCAGAGTGCAGGTAAAAAAAGCACCGCATTTGGTCTGCAATGGGGTTCCCCCATAGAAAAGATAAACTCTGCCACCCTCAAAATTGATACTGCTATGCCTTGGTGCAGCGATGGCAATGTCAGCAAACCCATCGCCATTAAAATCTTGAATCAGGTCAACAGAGTAGCCTAATTGTTCGTTGGCATAACTGCTGTTTATTACCAACGCTGGGGTTGCTGATAATACTGCAGCCCCGAAATAGACATAGACCTTTCCATCTTTTACACTGTTTGTATGCCCTGTGTCAAAAAAAGCAGCACCTACCGCAAAATCACTGAACCCGTCGCCATTTATGTCATCTTTCGTCTGGCCAAGATAAAAGCTTCGCGCGCCACTGTAAGCAGACTGGTTTCCGATTGCGTCAATTTGCCTGAGGCGCCAGTACCACTTGCCATTTGTTAAACCGGCTGCCACCGTATGCTGATTGGTGGCCAGCCCTGGGTAAGTTATGACCCCCGCAGAAAAATCAAAGGTACTTGAAACCTGTAGCTCATATGTACCAAAGCCTGAGATTTCTGATAGATCTGTGGTGACATCTGCCCAGCGAAAAGTGATGGGCAGGCTGCCTAAAAAGGCCCCGAAATCAGGTTCGCGAACTACAGGGGTCTTCGCAGTTGAATCTTCATTGATAATAAAACTTGCCTGCCCTGTG
>CAZHLC010000776.1:0-2565 GCA_964532545.1 uncultured Leptospiraceae bacterium
AGCAGCCATGTTTTATGTCATGTTGCAACTTTTTTTTAATCGATGGGCAAAAGCTGCGGCAATAGCTCTGGCGGTGTCTGGTATTCATCATAGTTAGCCCGGTAAAAAAACAACGCCTGGGCAGGCAGAGTCACCCCGGCTTTTTCACGCTCTTGTGATTGCAGAATATGCTGCACATCGTCGGCCGAGCGCTCACCCAGACCAATCTCTAACAGGGTACCGGTGATAATTCGTATCATGTTATGCAGAAAACCTGAGCCTTTGTAGTAAAACAAAAGAAATGGCTCGGCTCTTAGAATCGAGATATTATCGATGCGTCGAACAGTTGTTTCACCGGCCTTTTTGTAAACTGTCATGGTAAAGGCCGCAAAGTCATGTTCGCCCTGTAGATGCTGGGCCGCCTGCTTCATTTCAGCGAGGTCTAAGTATTTACGCTGCCAGTGGCTCTGGTTTTCATAGAGGGCCATGCGGTAGGGCGAATTAAGCACCCGGTATACATATTCGCGGCCTGTGCAAGAAAAGCGGGCATGAAAATCATCGCCTACCTGCTGGCCGTGAATGATTGAAACAGCCTTTGGCAGTACCGAGTTTACCCCATAGAGAAACTTTTCAAGGGGCATGGCCAGCTGCTCTAACTCAAAGTGAATGACCATGCCATAGGCATGTACCCCAGAATCGGTGCGTCCCGCCCCATGCACTTTGATGGGGGCTCGGGCGATTGTTGAGACGGCCTTCTCAAGGGCTTCTTGTACGCTGAGCCCATTAGGTTGCACCTGAAACCCGACGAAGGCGCTGCCCTCGTACTGGATCGTGCAGGCAATTCTCACTACTTGTCTAGCAGGTCACCAATGGTTGTTTTGCCAAACAGCTCAATCTTACCTTTTTCAAGAGCAGTGAAATAACGTTTCATTTCTTTCATGAAGCTGTTCTTCTCATTGTAGTCAGGTATCTGATAATCAGCGGGATTCAGATCTTTCAGAACCTCGGTGATTTTGATCAGTTTGGGGCTCATAATGGGCACCCACTTATCATCGTCTGTTTTGGCAATATAGCCGCGCTTGCTGAAAATAGTCATAATGCGCACGAAGTCTGTCTGGTCATTGTGAACCATTTTCAACATCTTCGATTCTGGCATGGGCCCCTGGCCCTTTTCATAGTGGCGAAACAGCTGCTCGAGAATTCGAATACCATACCATACCTGAAACTTCTGCTCTTCAGCCAGGCGTCGTTTTCGCGACAGTTTTAACAGGGCAGGAAACTGAATGTAAAAAGCAATCTCTGCACCAAAAAGAAAGATCATGGTAGATACATATACCAGTAACAGAAAAATCGGAATTGCAGCAAGAGCACCATAGACAGCCCCAGTGCTGCCCTTTAAGCTGATCTGTACATAGAACTGAAACAATAGTATGAAGACTACCCAGAGTATCGAGGTAACCGCCGCCCCGATTGAGGCAGCCTTGGTAGTCACTGTGGTATACGGCATAATCTTATAGATAGAGAAGAATACCAACCAGATGACCAGAAAGGGTAAGAACACATTGCCCAGGGCTGTCAGCAGAACACGCCAGGCCTCAGATTCTTGCACGACCTTGAATGATGCCATACTTTCAGCTGAGTTGCTCAGAATATGGTAAGAATCGCCAATAACGATGAAGGCATCTTTTTCTTTATCATAGGCAGCATCAACCAGGTTGAAGGTCACATCGGTTTGTGAGTGGTTGAAGGTCTTGGCCCCATCAACGGTGTGTCTTATGATACCACCAGAACCAACTAGAATACCTTCATCATCATTTTTAAACGCAACCGAGCTGAAGTCATAAGTCTGGGGCATATTCAGGGCTTTATCAAAACTCTGACCGCCATTCTTTGAGGTCAGAAACATACCATCTTGCCCTGCAATGTAAACTGAGCCCCGCTGTACTGTAATCGATCGAAGTGATTCTTTTTTACCCAGGCTGGTGACAGCCTCGACCGATTGCCAGCCACCAAGGCCCTGGGTCGAGCGCAGGGCTGTCAGGTTGTTACCCACAATCATGTGGGCCCCACCAGGCAGGCGGGCAATATCAAGCAGATTTGTTCTTACCTTTGGTACCATCTCGGGCTGCCACGATTCACCAAAATCACGGGTTGTAATGATCACACCACCGTTACCTACGATAATGCCCTGACCGTTGCGATACATGATGATGCGGTTGAAGCTCACATCACCAAGGGTTGTGCTGTTGGTTTGTCTCTGAAAACGCTGAGCGAACCACCTCTCGCCATTATCGGTAGACCACAAGAGGCTGCCATCAGAGGTCACGATCCACCATTGGTCTTTTAGCCGGGTTAAATCATTAAAGGCAGTCTTACGCAAGATCGACCTTGTCATTTTATTCAGCTGCGGCCCGAACTGGTCTTTTTCAGACTCGGCCAGAATGCGGTTGGTGGCCGGGTCAATAATCTCGGGCTTCTTCTGCTGGTCATAGTCAATCTTGCCTATAATGCTGTGATAGCCCCAGCCGCCCTGGTCGTTCTGTTTGAGAATAACCCGTTTATCACCCACGACCGTAGCTTTATTGT
>CAZHLC010000777.1:0-2562 GCA_964532545.1 uncultured Leptospiraceae bacterium
TAGGCCCAGCTACCCCGGGAACTGTAGCGCGACCAGGCGCGTTTATCAAGGCCATGCAGGCTCATGCTGCGGGCACGCCGGTAATCAGTCTGGGTTCTCACCACCAGGGCCCCACCTTCGGCCGTAGTTAAATTCTTGGTTGCATAGAAACTGTAGCAGCTGTAATCGGCAAAGTCATTGATGGGCCGGCCGGCATACTGGCTTTCAAGGGCATGGGCGCAGTCAAGTATCAGCTTGATTTTATTCTTTCTGCAGAGCTTCTGTAGCTCTTTCATGGGCAGTGGCATGCCAGCAAAGGCCACCGGAATCATGGCCTTGGTTCGTTTGGTGATTTTTTTCTGCAGAGCTGCCAGATCAACGTTGTAACTGTTAAGCTCAATGTCACAGATGACCGCCTTTGCCCCCACCAGGTTAATAACTTCAAAAACAGAAACAAAGGTATTGGCCGGCAAAAGCACCTCATCGCCGGGCCCAACGCCGCTGAGCACCAGAGCCAGGTGGGTGGCATGGGTACATGAGCTTACGGCCAGTACCCTATCGGTGGCCAGCAGGCTGCCCAACCCCTTCTCAAACTGCTGAACCAGAGGCCCACTGGTGAGCCATGAAGATTTAACTGCTTTGCGCCACAGTTTTTCAAGGCGCTCGTAATCTATGTCTGCTTTAAAAAAGTCAACCTGAGGCATCAGCTGGCAGGAACTTTGACTTTGACTTTTGCATTTCGCATGGCGGTAAAGGGGTTTATCTTCTTTTTATAACGTCTGACTTCGAAATGCAGGTGAGAACCGGTTGAAGTTCCGGTTGAGCCTACTTTGGCAATGAACTGCCCTTTTTTCACATACTTGCCCTTGCGAACACGCAGGCGAGAACAGTGAGCATAGGCTGAAAAATAACCATCGCGGTGGCGCAGAACAACCAGCTTACCATAGGGCCCAGCGCGACCAGCGAATACAACTACACCCTTGGCTGCAGCATAGATTTTGGTTCCCCATTTTGCTGCGAGGTCAATGCCAGGGTGAAACTGCCTTCTACCCGAAAATGGGTGGCGCCGCCAGCCATAGGTGCTGGTAAGACGCCCCTGCAGCGGCCAGCGAAACATTGGTTTAGAGATCCACTTATACACAGGCAGTGGCTTACCACCGGGAATAAACACCTTCTGACCGATGGAAAGATGAGTGCCGGTAATTGAATTGGCAGAGCGCACTTGACTCAGTGCAACCCGGTACTTTTTTGCAATACCAGAAAGGGTCTGCCCCCGTCTTACGCGGTGAAAAACACCAACCCCGGGTGGTATCTTCAAAACTTCACCGGGCTTAATAATTTTACGCGCCTTGCCCGGGTTGGCCGAGACAATGGCATAAACAGGTACGTTGTAGCGCTGTGAAATACGCCATAGTGATTCACCCCTCTGCACGACATGCCGGCTTGTTTTCGTGCGTTTTTTGACTGCTTTCTGTTTTTTCTTTTCTTCTTTTTCTTGCCCTTTCTGCGTCTTTAACAGCGGTTCAGGCTTCGTAGCTTCAGCCCCGTTTTTCTGGCTCTGTAAAACAGTGCCTTTAAGCTCTTCTTTAAGAGAGTTTTTATCTTTATCGGGCTGAATGATATCAACATTTGAAAATAATGACGGTATAGAGCCTTCTAATTCATGTTCTTCGGACACCAGTCGGGCATCTTCTTCAGCTGCCCCCGGGCTTTTTCTGATCTTTTCAAAATACTTTTCAATAACCTGATCGACTTCAGCACCCAGAACAATCATGCCATCGTTGGGCCCCTCAACCACCTTGTTGGCATGAACCTTGCGCTCTTCTTCAGGAAGATATACCGAGTTTACCTCATCGGTAAAAAAGATCATAATTATGGCCAGCAATGAAGTTGCGGCCAGCATTAATAAGATACGGTCTAATAATCTCATAGCAATCGAATACTAACTGTATCGACCAGATATGAAACAGCCCTGAGAACTATTTACTCGTAGATATGGTAAAAGCGACGCAGAAATAAAATGCGCTCGTTGGCCCGGGCAGCAAACTCACCGTCTGGTTTCAGTAAAACCCGCTGGTAGGCCGCAAGGGCCCGATAGGGGTCTTGGTGCTTTTCAGACTTTTCGAGAACCTGCCCCAGCAGAAACCAGGCCATTGAAGTATCAGCCCCTGATTTTTTAGCAGCAGCCCGGTCTTTTTCTTCAGCTGCCAATAGCGGAACCAGCACATCAAGAGCAGGCTGGTATTTCTGCTGGCCCACCATTGAAGAGGCAAGCTGCACCCCCGCTTTGCGGCCCCAGGGTGCGTTGATATACTGCCGGGCGAGCAAACCGTAATATTCATCTGCCATATTTTTGAATTTTTCACGCCCAACCGCATCGAGGGCATAGTTCTCCCAGCCTTCTGCAATGGTAAACAACGCTTCGGCCCGCTCAGCACCAGCCAATAAATCGAGCTGACCAGTGAGATTCTCTTCACCCAGGCGGGCTTTGACGTGTAATGACATGATGCGGCCACGACGGGCAAAATTATCATCACCCTCATTGGCCGCTTTCTCAAAATATTCGCGGGCCCTTTTCATTTC
>CAZHLC010000778.1:0-2556 GCA_964532545.1 uncultured Leptospiraceae bacterium
CCCATTGTTGTTCTAAGGTAGTAATACCTTTTCTACTTTACAGCCCGCCTTACCCTACCAAACCAACTTGCTCATGGGGCGCATTAAAGACTATTCTGACTCAATAGAGGTTCGTGGTTCGAAGATGCATGGTCGTGGTTTGTTTGCTACGGCTGATATTCCCAAGAAGGCCCGGGTCATCGAGTACGTGGGTGAGAAAGTTGATCAAGAAGAGGCGGCCCGGCGCAGCCAGAGGCAGTCAAAGCGCTCGAAGCGCAGCGGCACTGGCGCGGTTTATCTATTTACTCTCAATTCTAAATGGGATGTCGACGGTAACGTTCCCTATAACACAGCCAGGCTGGCTAATCATTCATGCGACCCCAACTGCGAAACAGACATTATAAACAATAGAATATGGATCATTTCACGCCGCAAAATCAAAGCCGGTGAAGAAATTACCTACGATTATGGCTTCAGTATGGATGAATGGGAAGAGCACCCCTGTCTGTGTGGCAGTAAAAACTGCCTGGGTTATATCGTTTCGGCCAGCCGCCGGGGCGCTCTGGCCCGCATCTTGAAGAAAAGAAAGGGCGCCTAGGCCCTGTGAACCTGAAAGAAGATTCTGAAAATCACTGGCAGACCCTCGGCGAGTTGGCCTCATACTTATGGCCAAAGGGCCGGGTTGATCTACGAACCCGGGTTTTCTTTGCCCTGCTGGCCCTGCTCTGTTCTAAGCTTGTTAACGTCTATGTTCCCTTTTTATATAAGCAGGCCGTTGATGCCCTGACCATAACTGATCTCAAGCTGGCCCTGCCTCTCGGGGTCATTCTCGCCTATGGTGGGGCCCGCCTTGGTAACCAGCTGTTTGGTGAATTACGTGATTTTATATTTGAAAGGGTGGCGCAATTTGCCCAGCGCAATGTGGCCCTGCGCACCTTTGAGCATCTGCATGGGCTTTCACTGGCCTTTCATTTAGACCGCCAGACTGGGGGGCTCTCGCGGGTTATTGAGCGCGGCGTTCGGGGAATTCGTTTCGTGCTGAGTTTCATGACGTTTAACATTCTGCCCACGGTGCTTGAGATCTTGTTGGTTACCGGCATTCTGATCTATACCTTCGATATTTCTTTCGGTCTCATTGTTTTCTTTACTATTGCTATCTACATTGGGTTCACTCTGGTGGTGACCGAATGGCGCCTGCAGTACAGAAAAACCATGAACAAGAATGATACTGAAGCCAATACCCGGGCGATCGACAGTCTCTTGAACTATGAGACCGTTAAATACTTCAGCAACGAGCAGCACGAGTATGACCGTTATCATAAGTCATTGAAGCGCTATGAAGATGCGGCGGTGGCCAGCCAAAAGAGTCTTTCTTTTCTGAATATTGGCCAGGGTGCCATTATTGCCGTTGGCTTGATATGGGTGATGCTGCTGGCTGGCCAGGGGGTAGTTGATAAAGAGATGACCGTAGGTGATTTTGTGATGATCAACACCTATCTTATTCAGCTGTATCTGCCTTTGAATTTTCTCGGGTTTGTGTATCGCGAAGTCAAAAACAGCCTGGTAGATATGGATAAAATGTTTGAGCTCAAGAGCGTTCATGCAGACGTAGGTGATCTGCCTGAGGCCCCCACGCTGCAGGTCGATGAGGGCCGGGTTGAGTTTAATAAAGTTTCATTCAGGTATCGCTCTGACAGGCCTATTATTAAGAATCTCAGTTTTAACATTCCGTCGGGTAAAACTCTGGCTCTGGTGGGCCACTCTGGTTCGGGCAAGTCAACGGTCTCGCGCCTGATGTTCAGGTTTTACGATATTAACCAGGGTTCTATTATGGTTGATTCACAAGATATCAGGCATGTGTCTCAGAAGTCTCTTCGCCAGAGCATTGGCATGGTACCGCAAGATACTGTGCTGTTTAATGATACTATTTACTACAATATCAAGTACGGTAATATAACTGCCACTGATCGCGAGATTAAACAGGCGGCCCGTATGGCTCAAATTCATAGTTTTATAATGAAATTGCCTGATAAGTATGACACCAAGGTTGGTGAGCGCGGCCTTAAACTTTCTGGCGGCGAAAAGCAGCGGGTAGCCATTGCGCGCATGCTGTTGAAGAACCCGTCTATTCTGATTTTTGACGAGGCTACCTCGGCTCTCGATTCAGAAACCGAGAAAGAGATTCAAAAATCACTTGAGGCCGTCTCGAAGAACCGTACGACTCTGATGATTGCCCATCGATTATCTACGATTATACATGCTGACGAGATAATTGTATTGAAAAATGGCCGGGCGGTTGAGCGTGGCACTCATCGGCAGTTGCTAAAAAAACACCGCGGCGAATACGCCCGTATGTGGCGACAGCAGCAAGAAGAGAAGAATTGATAGGGGGCTACGCCCCCAGCCCCCCCGCTGCCACCAGCCAATCGAGGGCTGCATTTACGTCTTCAAAATAATGCAGGTTTTCATGTTCAATGGCGTCTTTCCACATGGTGAGGCAGGCGACTGCTTTGCCCACCTTAAGGGCGAGGGCGATTTCTGATAATGTGCCCGGGCCACCGGGCAGTGCCAGAATGG
>CAZHLC010000779.1:0-2554 GCA_964532545.1 uncultured Leptospiraceae bacterium
CCCTCTATGAACCCATTGATGAGCAGCACCCATTCAATAATAATAATTTTTATGGCGCCACCAAAATTGCCTCTGAGCAGATAATTCACAGCCTCTATCAGCAGAAAAAAGATACTGCTGAGGCCTTCGATTTCATCGGCCTTCGTTATATGAATGTGTATGGTGAAAGACAGACAATGAGAGGGGCTTATACCGGCGTGGTTTTGAAGATGGCAAGCCGCCTCTTGAACAATGAGCCTTTAATTATACACGGCGATGGCAGCCAGGCCTATGATTTTATTCATGTAGCTGATGTTGCACGAGCCAATGTGCTGGCTGCATCTTCAGCAGAAACTGATTGTTTCTATAATGTTGGTACAGGCATAAAAACCTCTATTCTTGAGCTTGCCAGAATGCTACTTGAGGTGAGCGGCTCTGACTTAGTGCCGTTGTTTAGAGAAGGCAGTCAACTGCATGTGAAAAACCGTGTATCTTCGACTGAATTGGCTGAAGAGGCCCTTGGTTTCAAAGCTGCCATTGCACTTCGGCCGGGTCTTTTACGCTTTTACGAGTTTTGTCGCAGACATGGCCTGGGGCAGGCTGTTTAATGTGCAGCATTGCCGGCATCATTTCAACGGTAGAACACGCTGAAAAACAGGCACGCCTTGCAAAAATGAACGAGCTTATGGCTTATCGAGGGCCAGACCACAGTGCAACCTTTGTTGAGGGGCAGGTGGGGCTGGCACATAACCGTCTGGCCATTGTTGATACCTCTGCGCTGGCCAATCAACCCATGATCAGTGAGCAACATGACCATGCACTTGTCTACAACGGTATGCTGTACAACTATAAAGAATTGCGGGCTTTACTGGTAGAGGCTGGCTACCAGTTTAAAAGCAACTCTGATACTGAAGTTGTACTGCATGCCTTTGATTTCTGGCGAGAAGACTGCTTCAGCCGTTTTAATGGTATGTTCGCCCTGGCCTGTTACAATCGAAAAACCGGCCAGCTTACTCTCGCCCGCGACCGTTACGGAATGAAACCTCTTTATTATTGTTTCGGCCCCAATGGCTTCTTCTTTGCTTCTGAAGTGAAGGGCCTGCTCGATGGTTCAGCCCGGGTAAACCGGCAGGCCCTGGTTGAATATTTCACTTTTCAGAATTTATTCAGGGCCCATACACTGTTTGATGGCGTATACCCGGTTGAGCCCGGGCAATATCTGGTATATGATGGTGAGAAAACAAAAACTTTCACCTACTGGAACTTCGATTTTTTTGCAGAAGATGCAACGCTTACCCAGAAGCACTGCCTTGAGGGCATTGAATATCATATGCAGACCGCAGTTCGCAGGCACCTGCAGGCTGATTCTGAAGTGGGCTCTTTTTTAAGCAGCGGAATAGATTCAACAGCTATAGTCGCACTGGCCGTCAAAGAAGCAGGTCATCTGCAGACCTATACCTGTGGCTTTGATCTTTCGCAGGTGCAGGGCATTGAATTAAATTTCGATGAGAGCAGGCCAGCCCGCGAAGTTGCCCGGCATTTGAATACAGACCATCATGAGATTATTCTGGGCCCCGGCCATCTTGAAGAGGCCATGCCCAGTTTGATCTGGCACCTTGAAGATTTGCGTATGGGGCAGTGTTACCCTAATTACTATATAGCAGGGCTTGCTGCTGATAATATCAAGGTAGTCATGGGTGGTACGGGCTCTGATGAACTTTTTGCCGGTTACCCCTGGCGCTATATGAGGGGGCAGAGTTTTCGAAGCCAGAGTGCATTTGTTACTGCCTATTTTTCAAAGTGGCAGAGACTTTTCAGCCTTGAAGAATGGCCTGACTTTTTCAGGGGGTTTAAGGCGAGCCATTTGACTGAGCAGATGCAGAGTGTGCTGGGTGGGGTTTTTACAGACCACCGTAGTGCTTTGAATAATGAAGATTGCACCAGAATGTCTCTCTATTTTGAAGCCAAAACATTTTTGCCGGGGCTACTGCTGGTCGATGATCGCCTGACCATGGCTCATGGTCTCGAATTGCGTTTACCATTTTTAGATAACGAGCTGGTAGATTTTGCGCTGCAGATTCCCCTGAGATATAAACTCAAAAATCTTAATCAGGGGCCAGAGCAAAATGAAAATATAGTTGGCAATAAGGTCGAGAGCTATTTTCAAAGAACCCGTGATGGCAAAGCAATTCTGCGCGCTGGCCTGCGACGACTTGTGTCAGAAGAGGTTGCCCAGCGCCCCAAGCAGGGCTTCTCAGCCCCTGATGGCAGCTGGTATGCCGGTAAGAGCCTTGATTATATTCGAAAAATGTTACTGCGATCTGACACCAGGCTTTATGAGTATTTCAACCGCAGTGATGTTGAAGGGCTGGTAGCCGAGCACCTTCAGGGCAGGGCCAACCGGCGTCTACTGATCTGGTCACTACTGAGTTTTGAGGTCTGGCTGCGAACTTTCGTAAAATAAGATGAGAATAGCTGTAATCGGTGCCAGTGGCTTTCTGGGCTCGGCTCTGGTCGAGCACTTGCAGAATAATCATGCGGTGACTGGCTATGGCCGGCGTCAGCTATCACCAGG
>CAZHLC010000780.1:0-2550 GCA_964532545.1 uncultured Leptospiraceae bacterium
AATGGTGGCGAGGTTAATGAAGCATTGGTTGGGTCAAGAATATCGCCATCGCTGCCGCCCGCCTTGCTGGCCATAATGTGATAACCATTATTCAGGGGTGCGTTGATTTTCGGGCGTACGGTTACTGACCAGCAACCGGTTCCACCGCAGCCGGCTGCATCGTAGGTCATGTGGTTGGCTGCGTTGAAGGTGCCTTCATATGCCGTAGCGCCCCCATTATAGAAATCAAATTGAGCCAGGCTGGCCGTATTTGAGCTATCATATATTTCAAGGTTATAGCCATCGCCGCTTGTTTTCTGCGTACCGTCAGGAAACAGCACCCTGAAAGAATAGGTGATGGCGTCAGTAGTTGTGCCTTCGAGTCGCTGCACCTGGGCAGGGTAGGCATTGGTGGTGCGCGAGATGTACTCGATGCGCATCTGTGAGCCCTGTACTTCAAACTCGCCATTGGGTGAGCCCAGGCTCTGGTTGAGGCCGGCATTGGCCTCTTTCGCATTGAACTCTGCCAGGGTATCTTCTTCGCCCACAGCCCCAGCAGCCTTCTGCACTGAGATGTAATACTGGGTGTCGATGGTGGCACTCTGCAGAGCCAGAATCTCGGCCGACCAGACGCCGGCTGCGTTGGTGAAGCTGTTCAGGCGGTAATCGCCATTGGTGGCCGGCACCGTACTGGTAGGAAACGTCGCAATGGCTGTATCAGTCTTGTCGTAAACGGTAATGGCATAATCGCCAGTGGCGTCTGTTTCAAGAGTCGTATTATCATCAAAGCGGGCTTCAAACTGGTAGGTAACCCCTGTGGTATCGCCCCGCTGAATCTGTGCCGGGTTGCGTGAATTGTAGACAATGTTAAGGCTGGCCGGCTGTACTTCAAACTCGCCGGCTGGTGAGCCAAGGCCGGCATTACCATTGCCATCGGGCGTGGCTGAAGCGTTCGAGGTGAAGGTGGCCAGGGTTTCTTCTTGCCCTGCGCCTGCGCCGGCTTTGGTGATTTCAATATAGTAACCAGTGCCTACGGCTGCAGTATCTCGGGCTGAGACCTGCCAGTTATAGACGTTGGCTACGGGGGTGCCATAGGTTGGGGCGGCTGCAAAAATAAAATTAGCAGAGACATCGGCATTGCTTGAGTCGCGCACCACCAGTGAGTAGCCGCCCTGGGTAGTTTCTTCGCTGGGGCCACCGGGGGTTTCAGGGGTGCGGTCAGCATAGTAGGCATTAAAAGTAAAGTTTGTACCGGCACCATCGGCCCGCTCAAACTGGGTAACACTGTTCGCGGCATATACAATGTGCAGCGCCCCAGCTGTTACAGAAAATTCGCCAGCCCCGGCACCAGTGCCTGGCCCGAGGCCCACATTGTTGCCGGTAGTGCCGGCATTAGAGGCGTAGGCGGCCAGGGTGTCACCTTCGCCACCGGCTACCTTGCTTACTTCAATATAATTGTCTGTAGCGAGCACCGCCTGAGTGCCGCTGGCACGGGGTCGAATACGTACCTGCCAGTCGGTACCGGTGTATGTCAGGTGGTTAGTCTGGTTGAAGGCGACAGCAGGTTCCCATGCTGTGCCCAGAAAATTGTAAAAGTCAAACTGGTTGGTAATGTCGGTGCCGCCATTATCGCGTACGATTACCGAATAACCGGTGTCATTGGTTTCTTCGGTACCGTTGGGATACTTAACCCTGAAGGTATAGTTGGTTGCATTGGCTGGGTTGTTTTCGAGGCGCTGCATGCTGGGGTTTGCCCGGGCCTGATACTCAATGTAAAGAGTGGCACCGATTACTTCGAACTCGCCCTGACCGGCGCCCAGACCAGCACCGAGGCCCACATTGAGGCCAGTAGTGCCGGCATTCGAGGCATAGGGGGCATCAGGTGCTTCAAAAGTATCACCCGAGCCGGCCCCGCCCGCAGTTTTCTGCACTTCGATATAGTAATCATTACGAATGGTTGTGGTATCAAGGCTCGTGAGTATATATTCCCAGTAGGTGGTGCCACCGTTGTAAACCAGGGGTGATACATTGAACTCGGCGGTGCGGTCTGTGCTGGTGCCTGCATCGCGTATGGTTACAGTATAATCGCCCGGGTTGGTGGTGGCGTCGTCAATTTCTTCGTCAGTCATGTTATCATAGAACATTTTAAACTGATAGGTAATTGAATTAGAGTCACCCTTCTGCAGCTGGGCCGGGGTGCGGTTGTTATAAACGATGTTGAGAGTTGCGTTGGTCACCTCGAAGCGGCCCAGGGGGTCACCCATGCCGGCATTGCCGTTCACATCGGGGGTGGTCGAAGCAATTGAGTCAAAGCCTGCCAGGGTATCGCCTTCACCCCCGGCCAGTTTTTCAACGGTGATATAGTGGCCTGAGGCCAATGGCGTGCCTAACGCGGCATTTTTGCGGGGCGAGATGCTGGCACCCCAGCAGCCGGCGCCGCCGCAGCCTGCGGCGTTATAGGTCAGAGCTGAAATGTCAAAATTGGTACCACTTGATGGAAAAGTGTTAAAAGTTTCGAGAGTCGCGCCCCCATTGTCTTTAAGGGTAATCTGATAACCACTGTCGTCGGTT
>CAZHLC010000781.1:0-798 GCA_964532545.1 uncultured Leptospiraceae bacterium
CCTTATGGCCCCTCTGCGCCTGATGAACCTGGCCGTACCCCACATGGTCAGGCGCAGTCAGGGTACCATCATAAACATGGCCAGCATGGCCGGGGTGACCCCCATACCTGGCTGCACATACTACAGCGGTGCCAAGGCCGGTATAGCCATGGCTTCAGAAATTCTACGCAACGAAGTGAAAAAAGATAATGTGCAGGTAATCACTGTTTACCCCGGGCCCATAGCTACAGCGCTTGAGCAGGGTGCGCGGGCTGACTTAGAAGACAGCTTCTTTTCAAATATTCTACCCGTAGGCAAAGCCGAGGCTATCGCCGATCGAATATTTGACTGCTACAAAACAGGCCAAGATAGAGTGGTCTACCCTCAGGTATACGATCTGGCCAGGCAGATGCCGGCCATAAACCACTGGTTTACTGAAACTTTCTCGCCTAAGCCACTGAAGTAATCAGCCAACCACCACATTCCATTTTTTGATAAACCACTTTGATACTAAGTCGTTGATCACATATGGGTCTTGGCGGGCATACTCTTCAACCAGGGTTTCATCATCTGTTTTGAAAATGTACATACCCTGCTCTGGCGGGTTAAAGGCACCCGCCTGCTGCAACAGCCCTTTTTCAAGGTGGGCCCTGGCATGCTGCAGGTGAGCCTCACGGTATGGGTCGCGCTTTTCTAAAATCTCAGGAATGTAATCATAATAAAGAACCAGGTACATGGGTTAGCTCAATCACCTGGGCTACGGCGGCAAGAAATTATGGCAAAATTTGCTGCTCAGATACTGGCTGTTATTTAACAGTT
>CAZHLC010000781.1:808-2549 GCA_964532545.1 uncultured Leptospiraceae bacterium
CACATTGTGTAAAAAACTCTGGTTGCTGCTGGTCAAGGGGTACAGCAGATTATGAGGAAATGTTGGCTGTGGGGCCGCCGCCGCCGGCAGTTGACGCCGTCTCAAAAGCTCGAGGCCCATACTCTGCTCACCCTGTCGCATGGCCCATTCATGATTCAAGCTGAAGATTGGTTTCAATAAAAAAGATAAATCGCGTAGCAGTGGCTTGTTTGCTCTTACCCGCCAATCATAGGTGACTTCAACCATACCCCCCGATGCTGGTTTAATATTCCATTCGCCCTCACCTGTAAAATCACCAGTAGCGCTGATCTTCACCCGCCGGGGGTAGTCTACTTCGGTAACAACAAACTGCCAGCGAAGAGTATAGGGTAGAAAACCCTTGGTATAGAGGTTGATACGTTTACCTACGCCATCGCGGCGGCCAAAATCGATTACATCAATTTCGAGATAAACAGAGGGCCACCACTGCTTCAGGGTTTCAATATCACCCAGAATATCTGCCACTTCTTCGGCGCCGGCTTCAAACTGCCAGCGGGTGAAGAAGATATAATCATTTTGCCCATTGCTGCGCATAGAAATACGATAAACTTGGCGTGCGGGCCATGACCTGCTTCATGTTGCGGGTACTCATGGTTAAAACGGTGGTCTGCGTTTCAGCAATAAGCTCTGAATCAAGTAAGTCAGAATATTCACCGTTGATATTGCCCAGCATCTGCCCTGATTTAAATTTTTTACCGCGACCGTTGCCATTTTTCAGATTCAGGCGGCCCTCAACCACAATATAAAAGTCTGGTTTTTCGCCCTTACCTTTCAGCACCTGGCTCTTATCAAGGCTTACAACCTTCGAAACATCAGCTATGCGTTCATTGACGTCATTAGAGAAATGAGTAAATACTTCGTTTCGCTCTAGCAGGCTGCGCGTTTCCCACATATTTTTCATCTCGCCAATGCGGTTTTCTGATTTAAGAAACTGGTAAAAAAGTGTCTCTTCGATTTCACCCAGAGTCACCGGTATTTTTGCCACAATCGACGCGTTGCGGGTTTCGACCCGGCGCACAATGGCCATCTCACCGATAAAGTCACCGGCTTCTTTCACTGCAACGTCGTGCAGTTCTTTGCCATCATGCTTTTTAACAATACAGGTACCCGTTAAGATAATATAGATCTTACCTTTACTGCGCTCACCCTGCTTCATGATGATGTCACCGGCATTGAATTTTACAATACGCAGGTTGTTCATCAGTGTGGTCATCCACTCTACAGAGATGCCCTTGAATTTATGGTAGAAAAATTCCATGGTTTTAATCATGTAGGCATTCTCATTACTTTCTTCGATAGTATAACGTTTACCTTCACGGGCTATTGAAAAGGTGGTATCGAACTCTTTAGGCAGCTTTTCGAGGTGTAAAAAGATCACCCGATCAGCTTTTGAGTCGAGCGAGTCTTTGGGGTCACCGTGTAGAATTCCCCCGCCACCGTCGGCGAATAACAGATCAACATGATCTCTGTAGAGCCGCTTGATGTTCTCATTTTTTTCAAATGAAACAACTCCCTTACGGGTTAAATCATCAATATCAGAAAGTGATTTATTATCACCCACAAATAGAATTGAATGGTTCTCTTTTAAAGTTTTGATCTCAAAGGTAGCCCCGATGGGGGGTATAGAGTGCACGGTATAATGAGGGGCGATATTTATACCATAGAACGCATTGTTCTCAGCGGGGGACAGCTCGATGAACTC
>CAZHLC010000782.1:0-2264 GCA_964532545.1 uncultured Leptospiraceae bacterium
CAGCTATTTATTGAAGAATGGTCAAAGTACAGGGTAGACTGGGTAAAGAAGTCAGAACTAAGAAAAGTTTTCTTTGTAAAAAAACTGGCAGTAAGCAGGCAGAACAGGGCTGCCATGCCCGATGCCGTGGCCGATGCGCTATACTACGACATAAGTTATATAAGTGACCCTGACTATTGCCGTGAGGTTATTCACCATGAATTTTTTCATATTATTGATACCAACCTCTATGGCTGGGGGCCCCCCTATACAAAATGGCGGGCCCTTAATGTAGCAGGCTTTGTTTATGGTAAGGGCGGCGCTTCAGCCTATGGCAAACCAGGGGTGCACAAAGAACACCCCTCAACCGGCTTTGTGAATGGTTACAGCACCTATGGGCCGGCCGAAGACCGGGCTGAAATATATGCCTGGCTTTTTATCACAAAACGTTATCGAAAACTCAAAAAGTTTATAAACACCGATACTGTGCTAGCGGCAAAGGTGCGGGCAATGAAAAGTTTTATTAAACAGAGAAGCCCCGCCATGGGCCCGGCCTACTTTAAGAAACTACACCACTAGCTAATCAACCAGCTGTGGCCAGCCATCATCAACAACTTCTTCAAGCACTTTGTTTCTAATTGCCTTTTCAATGTTCTGACGGTACTTTTTATATTCATAATGAAAGGGGCATGGGTTCTGATCACCGCATTCAGCCCAGCCAAAAAAACAATGACTGAAGGGTTTTCGCTCTTCAAAGAGTTCGATGACCTTAATCAACCTGGTCTGGCGGGCGTTTTCATTGAGCCTGTAGCCCGCCCCGGGCCCTGTTTTCGAATCAATAATCTCAGCCCGGGTCAGCTTTGATAAAACTTTGCTGAGATAAGTGGTTGAGCAGCCCATGCTGCCCGACAACTCATGAACCGATAATCTTTCTTTGCTGGTACGGGCCAGCATGACCAGACACTTGAGGGCATAATCTGTCGCCTTGGTAAAAACCATAAACTTCAGCCAAGGCTATAAACCTTTGTCTCAGGCGCACATTGTTTTTTTGCCCAGGGCCAGCGCATTGAGACAAAAAATGTTGTTTTTCGACGACAGTAAAATTCAGATTTTATTCCCTGGTACTGCCGGAATTTTTAAAAAAGGTTCGACGTAAAAGCAGAAGAAGAAAATCTGTTTGGTCTGGCAATTTGATGGAATTTTCGGGGAACGAATCAATTGACCAGCTTCATGAGGCATTGCAAAAACTTCAAAACCGGTTGATCGGTTTCGAAGACGCTTCAGAGCTGAATAAACGTATTGTAGAAGCCATGCCTGGCGGCATCGTGCATGTAAACATTGATGGCTTAATTGACACGGCCAACGATGAAGCCTGCCGCATTCTGGGTTTGAGCTTTGACGCCCTTTCACAAAAGTATACCAACGATTTTGAAACCGAAACCATTTTTGAAGATGGCTCACCCTGCTCTGTTGAAGAATACCCGGTGACCCAGGCCCTGACCACTGGCCAACCGGCTGGCCCTGCCACGATCGGAATTCGCACGCCTAACGGCAATATCTCATGGGCTGTTTTCAGAGCAATTCCCGTTTTTTCACAGAGCACCGGCAAGGTAAAGAGTGCTGTGGTAACGTTTATTGATGTTACGGCAGATAAAGAAAAAAACCGAAGGCTTATTGAAAATGAGGCTAATACAAAAGCCCTGCTTGAAAATATGCCCCACTACCTTACTACCTGTGACGTTGAAGGCAACATTCTCGAAGTAAATAAGGTAGCCCCTGAAACAACCGTTGAAGAGGTTCTGCAAACAAACTTCTTTGACTATTATTCGGGTGGCGAAAGAGAAAAGGCCCGGGGTGTTGTAGATAAGGTATTATCAGAAAGAACTACCCAGAAATACGATTCAACCATAACTGTAAAAGGCCGCCAGATGCACTTTGAAAACATCATGTGGCCGGCTTTTCGGGGTGGTAAACTCATCGGCTTTCACCAGATCTCAACCGATGTCACCGACCGTAAAGAGCTCAATCAGGCGCTCACCTACCATGCTACGCACGACTCATTGACCGGCCTGGCCAACCGTTATCATTTTAAACTGCAGGCAGAAACCGCCATAGCTCTGGCCAAAACCGATAAAACCTCGCACGCCTTTCTATATCTTGACCTTGATCAATTCAAAATTGTCAACGATAGCTGTGGTCATGTTGCGGGCGATGACCTGCTTCGCAAACTTTCTGGCGTGATGAAAGACGCTCTTAAGCAAGACATGGTTCTGGGCCGTCTCGGC
>CAZHLC010000782.1:2280-2531 GCA_964532545.1 uncultured Leptospiraceae bacterium
TGCTCATTCGCAATACTACCGCTGAAGATGCTTTAAAATTTGCTCAGAGTATTAATGACACCATTGGTCAGTTTACCTTTTCATGGGATGATAAACTCTTCAGAGTAACCGCCAGCACCGGCATTGTGATTATTGATGAGGCCACTGAAGGCTATTCACAGATGCTCAAAGATGCTGATATCGCATGTTTTGAAGCTAAAGATGCAGGTCGCAATCAGGCCAAACTCTTCTCGCCCTCTGATGAAAGAATA
>CAZHLC010000783.1:0-1247 GCA_964532545.1 uncultured Leptospiraceae bacterium
TAGGTGTCAAGATGAAACAGCTTGGGCTTTATGAAGTATGCGTTCAATTAAAGGGATATGCTTAATAATGGTGCCATACGGCAACTGAGGCCGCCGCATAGCTTCTGGCTCAATGATGAAATGTTACCTAGTCATCTTCGCTTGGCCGATCAACTCTTCTTTGCCCATTCTTAGTGGGCAAAGCCCCAAGCTTGCTTTGTGCTACCGCAGTCGCAAGCTTTCTAGTCAAAGATTTGCCGATTAGTTAATCCGATTTCTTTGAGTATCTTATGGCTTTCAGCCATGCCGGCTTCAAGCCGCTTGTTACCTTCGACGATCAGCCTGTCGGTTTGCTGCTTGATCACCATTGACTGCTCTCGCACTTCTCTTGAAGAACTGCGAATTTGGTAGGCTATGAAAAGCCCAAGAACTAAGATAGAGACAGCGGTTGGAATAAACATTACTAACTCATTCATATGAACCTCAACACTTGTAATTTATAACCGTAATACCCCTTCTGGTGAAAAATTTCCCAGTTTTTTAAGATTTTTTTACTCGAGTTATAGAAAAAAAGCGTGATCGCTGCCGGTGGTTTATTACGCGATTATAAGGCGTAATAAATCGAGCAGCAGTAAGAGTCTGGTTGCTAGGCAGCAGAACTGGTAATTCTCAGCCTTGAAAAAACTTATGGCCGGGCAGTCTCAAAAATGTTGCACTACAAAAGTGAAGAAGCCAGACTTTCAGCGGGCTATGTATCTCACCAACATTGTTCGCCTGCCCGAGCAGCGTATATTCACCTTCTGGCAGACCCAGTTTCAATACCGTATTATTTCTTTTAGCAAAGAAAAGTCAATTCTGCGCAGCGGTAAACTTGAATGTGCCAAACCTACCATAATCACCCCTGATAACCTGCGGCAGACCTTTGAGGGGTTTTCTGATGAGGCCATCGCCTTTGCCGAAGAGCACTTTGCCCAGGTGTTATCAAAGATTCGCATGCTGGGCTACCAGTTTCGTAATCGCCTTGAAAAAGAAACCACCTACGAATTGCCGGTTGAAACCCTGATCGATAATGTAGTTAGCGATCTGCCCTCGGCCAATGTTGATACCGCTGTGGTACACGCACCCAACGATATCTGGGCCCTGTCTTTAACCAAGGTGGCCTTTGAGGTGGCCGGCAAATCGGTGCAGGGCAATGTAGCCGATCTTGAAGAGCGGGGCCACTTTCTCAGCGATGCTGATAAACAGCGCCAAGAAATCGAGATTCTGTT
>CAZHLC010000783.1:1347-2530 GCA_964532545.1 uncultured Leptospiraceae bacterium
ATTGCTATAAAGGGCAGGGTGTTGGCCCCCGGTTAAACATCCGCCACAATAAACAGGAGACTTTAACTATGAAACGATTTGCTATACCCGCGATTCTGCTGCTGGGGGTTGTTTTTACAGCCAGCCAGTGTCGGCGCCATTATTGCCATATGGGCCATCACAAAATGTCTGAGAAGTTTGCCAATAAGGCGGTAAAACGTATCTCAAGCAAACTTGATCTTGATGATACCCAGAAGGCCAAACTTGAGTCAATCAAGAATGAGCTTATGGCCAAGGGCAAAACTTTCAAGGGCTTTCGTAAAGAAGTGGCCTCTGAAGTGGTCGCTCAGGCCAAACAAGACAAAGTTGACACCGCAAAGTTGAACCAACTTTTTGATAACAAGCAGAAAGACATGACAGAGATGCGGCAGCTGATGATTAGCAAATATGCTGAATTTCATGCCATGCTGAAACCCGAACAACGGGCCAAGATGGTCAAATACATGGAAAAATTTCAGCAGCGCTGTCACAAAGACTGACAATGATGCCCCTGGCGACAGGGGCTTATTTCTTATGAACAATCGCGTACTCATAATTGATGATGATACCCGGCTCAACAAGCTTCTTTCAGATTATCTGAAGGGTTTTTCTTTTGAGGTGCAATCAGCTACGCACCCTGAAAAAGGGTTGAAGCTGCTTGAAAAAGACAGCTTTGATATAGTATTGCTTGATGTGATGCTGCCTGGTGAAGATGGCTTCAGCGTCTGCCAGAAGATCAGGCGTTTCTCGCAGATACCCATCATCATGCTGACCGCCCGTGGTGAGATAACCGACCGGGTGGTGGGCCTTGAGATTGGGGCCGATGACTACGTTCCCAAACCGTTTGAACCCCGTGAGATTGTAGCACGCATTCAGGCCATTCTGCGGCGCAGCAAGGCCCAGCCCGAACGTAACGGGTTGCTATTGTTTGATGAGTTGCAGGTTGATCTGGTAGGCCAAAGGATTATGCTGAAAGGCAATGAGATAACCCTCACCACGATGGAATTCGCCGTGCTGCAACTTTTTGTTGCAAACGCCGGCCAGGTTATTGGCCGTGATCAGATTGTTGAAAGCATTAAAGGTGACGAGTTCGAACCATTCAACCGCTCTGTAGATATTCTAATCAGCAGGCTGCGCCAGAAGCTGGGTGATGATGCCCAGAGCC
>CAZHLC010000784.1:0-2523 GCA_964532545.1 uncultured Leptospiraceae bacterium
CCTCTGATATTCCCAGCCTTGATTTTCCTGAATATCAGGCCCGCATAACCATGAGCTACCCATTGTGGGATCAAGAATATAAAACCAATATTCGTGATGCCTATTTAAAGCAGAAGCAGGCCCGTATTAAGCTGGCCGACTTGAAACAAGAGGTGCGCGATAATGTTATTGATTCATTAGAGCGGGTGCAGCTGCAATATGCAATTCTGGCCAAAAATCGCAAGCGGGCCATTGAGGCTGATCGTTATTACACCCGGCTGCTGGCCCGCAGCCGTCAGGGCAAATTCAATGCCGTTGCTGTCAAAGATGCTCTGCTGAGTCGTATTGGCGCCCGCCAGACTGAACTTGAATCTCTAGTGCAGTATAACATTGCGCTGCTGCAATTTGATCTGTCTAAGAACGAGATCTTCGAGCGTTACAATGTAGATATTGAAAAAATAATTAAAGAAGTCGACTGACCATGTCAAAACTCATCGCATTTTTTGTTCACCGTAACATTTTCGGAAATCTCATCACCATCGGCGTAATTGCCGGTGGTATTGTGGCGCTCAGCAGTATGAAGCGTGAGGCCTTTCCTAAAGTTGATTTTGATATTGTGACGGTTAATACTGTCTACCCGGGGGCTTCACCGCAAGAGATCGAAGAGTTGATTACCATACCCATTGAGCGTGAGGTCAAGGCGGTTGACGGCATTAAAAAAACCGATTCGACCAGCCTTGAAAGCCGCGGTGCCGTGGTCTTTACTCTTGAACCCGATGTTGAAGACAAACAGATCGTCATTCAAGACATCAAAGATGCCATTGATCGGGCCAAGATTGACTTTCCTGATGATGCTGAAGAGCCCATTGTTTCTGAAGTCTCGACCAAACGAACACCGGTTATTGAAATTGCGCTGAGCAATAAAGGCCTGGCCCAGTTAAAAGCCGAGGCTGAACAAAAGCAGAATAGCAAAGAAGGCAAACCATCACTGGCTTCTAAGCCAGGCAAACCCCTGAAGCCACTGACCGAGGCCGAAATCAGGGCCTTCGCCAAGCAGTTGGCTGACAAAGTTGAGCTGCTGCCCGATGTGGCTTCAGTAAGCAAACGCGGCTACCGCGACCGCGAAATACATGTGCAGGTTGACCCTGATAAGCTGCGCCGCTACAACTTATCTGTTGATGAAATTATAAATTCCCTCGCCAATCATAACATAAATTTTCCTGGTGGAACGGTTATTGACAAAAGTACCGAGTACCCCATTCGTATTGCCGAAGAATTCAAGGGGCCCAGAGAAATTCGTAACCTGATTGTAAGATCAAACGACCTGGGTAATGCTGTTCGTGTATCTGACGTTGCTGTGGTTCTTGATACCTTCGAAAAGCACACGATATTAGAAAAAGCCAATGGCGAAACCGCGACTGTTTTAACCGTATTGAAAAAAGAGTCGGGCGATGCCATTGATCTGGTTGACGATGTTAAAGAAATTCTTGCGGCCTTTGAGAAAAAAGCCCCGGCCAATCTTGAGCTTACAACTTTTAATGATATCTCATTTTATATTCGCCGCCGCTTGAATGTGCTGACCAACAATGTCGCCATTGGTATGGTGCTGGTGGCTGCCTGTCTGCTTTTCTTTCTGGGTTGGCGGGTATCGCTCATGGTGGCCATTGGTATACCCTTCGCCTTTGCTATCACTTTTCTAGTGATGGATCAATTTGACATCAGTATCAACCTGATCAGTATGTTCGGCCTGATTATTGTCTCGGGTATGATAGTAGATGACGCCATCATCGTGGGCGAGAACATCTACAGGCATCTTGAAAAAGGAGAGACCCCCATTCATGCCGCTATCATAGGTGCCAAAGAAATGGTGGCGCCCATGTTCGGTTCAATCTCAACCACCATGGTGGCCTTTGCCCCCCTGATGATGATGGGCGGCATCATGGGCAAGTTTGTCTGGTATATTCCCGCGGCGGTGATTATCGCCCTGGCTGCCTCTCTGTTTGAAAGTTTTCTTATTCTGCCGGCTCACGTCGCTGATATAACCAAGGGGGCCGACCGTGAAACAATTGTGAAGCATGAGTCTTCACTTGAAATGCGCTTCTTTAACTGGCTGCTGAGCCTTTACCGGCCGACCATTATCTGGGCCCTTGATCATAAATATCTGGTGCTTGTGCTGGCGTTTTTTGGTTTTGTTGGTGGCATCTCGCTTATACCACGCATTGGTTTTAATTTATTTCCCAAAGGGGCGATCGAGATCTTCTTTGTAAAAACAGAAGGGCCCCAGGGCGCCAGCCTTGATGAAATGAATGAACGTATCGGGCCCCTTGAAGAGGTCATTTCGGTACTGCCAAAACAAGAGCTCGACAGCTTTGTGAGTCGAGTGGGCATACACCAAGAGCAGCCCAATGACCCATTTACCAAGCGGGGTAAGAACTATGCCCAGCTGGCGGTTTATCTTACACCAGAGGTTGCACGCGATCGTAAGGCTTCTGAGATTATTGGTTATCTGAAAAGAAAGGCCGATTATCGCAGGCCTCATTACTA
>CAZHLC010000785.1:0-2509 GCA_964532545.1 uncultured Leptospiraceae bacterium
TGAAGCTGGTGCTGGCAAATCAAGGCTGAGCTTTGAATACGCCCACCACCTCGAAAAAGGCAGAGCCCAGGTAATCACGCTTCATACCGATGCAATTTTGAGTAAGAGTTTAAACCCCTTCATTACATATTTTAAAGAGCATTTTGACCTGAAGTCGAGTAACAGTGCTGAAGAGCGAAAGGCGCAGTTTGAAAAACAATACCAGAGTCTGCACTCAAATGATGAACAGCTTCATACAGAATTGCAAAGGGCCCGTTCTTTTATCGGGGCCCTGGTTGGCATCTACTGGCCGGGTTCATTGTATGACTCTCTTGATGCAAAAGGCCGCTTTGACAACACCCTGCAGGCCATTAAGACCTGGTTCACAGCCATTGCAGCTGATAAACCTACTGTTATCATCATTGAAGATGCCACTGGTCTTGATAATGACTCAAAGCAGGCCCTGGCCATGCTCAATCGTAACATCGAACATATACCTCTGGCCTTCATAGCGAATTGCCGCCCCTATGATGATGGCAGCAAACCAATGGTTATAGAGGCAGCAGAAAAAGTTTTTGAAATTCAACTAGATCTTCTCAGCGCCGCAGATACTGTAAAACTGTTTGAGGCTGTGCTTGGAGGCCAGGCAGATAAAAGTCTGCAAGAGCTTGTTGTCGAAAAAAGCGGCCGTAACCCCCTTTATATTCGTGAATTCGCCAGCTATCTTTTATCTAATGAGTTGATTAAAAGTTTTCCCCATGGTTTTAAACTTGAAGGGTCAATTGATGACCTGCCCAGCGGTATCAATGCCATTATGGTGGCGCGCATTGACCGCCTGCCACCCGCACTTAGAGCAACCATTCAGCTGGCGGCCATACTGGGCTATGAGTTTAACAAGGCCCTGCTTGCAGAAGTCGCCAGAAATAATCTTGAAGAATACATGTTAGAGGGTGAAAAACTCAAATTATGGGTGCCCAGCCGACCTGATCACCTGGCTTTCTCACAGAATCTCATGCGAGATGCAGCCTACGAAATGCAGTTAAAAGCTGAATTGAAAATTGGCCATCAGAAAGTAGCCCGGGTGTTTGAGAATCATTATAGCTCAGATGCAACCCGTGCTGCAGACATCGCCTTTCACTATGAACAGGCCCAGATTGAAAGCAAAACTGTAGAATACACGGCCCGGGCGGCAGATCATGCCTATGACAATTACAAAGCTACCAAGGCCCTTGAGTTTCTGCATAAGCTTCTCAATTATTATACTGATGCTTCGCAAAAGACTGGTATCTATAAGAAGATAACAACTCTGCTTGAGCTCTCAGGTGACTGGCCCAGCTCTCTGAAACATGCCGATATCGGCAATGAAATAGCTAAGAACGCTGATTTAAAAGCCGAATCGGGGCAGTTTCTGGCTCTCAAGGGCGACGTTCTACAGAAGATGGGCAAGCATGAAGAAGCCAGCGGGGCCCTTGAAGAAGCCCTTGAAATAGCCGAGCAGACCACAGACCATCACCTGCTTGGTCAGAGTAATACTTTCCTGGGCCGCAGCAACTGGGCCCAGGGTAAATATAACGAAGCGTTAGCATGCTATGAGCGTGCTTATGAAGCTAACCGGCGCATCGACAACCAGCAGGGTGAAGGCCTGGCATTGTATTATCTTGGGGTAGTTAACCGTGATAAAGGTGACTATGATCAGGCCCGTTCATATTACCAGAGATCGCAGAAAATTTTTGAAGATATTGATGACAAAAGGTATGTCTCATACCCCATATACGATATTGCAGTGATGCACCAGTATGCCGGCGAGCTAGAGCAGGCCCTGAAATTTTTTGAACAAGCCAAAGAGATCTATCAAGAAATCGGCTACTTGAGCGGTGAAGCTGCCGCCCTGCTGAACATCGGGGTCATCTACAGCCGCCGCGGTGACTATGATGAAGCTCTCGGTTATTACCAGCAGAGCCTCGACCTGGCCGAAAATTCAGGTGAAACCATGGCCATTGCCTATACCCAGTTTTCTATTGGCGCACTTTACTTTGAGCGTGGCGAATACATTGAGAGCCTGAATCAGGGGCGGCATGCACTTGAACTGATGCAGCACATTGGCGCCCGCGGGTACTACGGCTATGTACTGTCTTACCTTGCCTGCACCTATGCACTTATGGGTAAACCGGCATCTGCCATCAGAGCGGCCTGGTATCACCTGCGCAACATCAGGGCTATCGGCTCTGATGTTGAAAATGGGCGCACCTTTCTCGGGGTTGCTCTTGCCCTGAAAAACAATGGTAACTTATCAGAGAAGGCCCAGACGAGGCTGAATGAAATATCTCAATACAACCAGGTGAACCCCGATGCAGAAAGCTTTTTCAAACTTGCAATTGAACGGGCCAGCAAAGCAGATTATGTAAACACCCTGGTGCCCGCCCTGTTTAATTATGGAAAATTCTTAATGTCAGAAACCCAGTCTGAGCAGGCCTTAGAGCACCTGAAGGCCGCCCAGGCCTCCCTTGCCAGCCACTCCAAGGGAACGTTC
>CAZHLC010000786.1:0-2503 GCA_964532545.1 uncultured Leptospiraceae bacterium
AAAAACAGAATCTCTTTCTGGTATTGCTGCTTGATCTGGAGATATTGCCGCATCATGGGCGTGGTTTTTTCACCGGCTTTCATGGGCAGAAGACCTCGCTTTCTCGTGCAAATTGGCAGAACTTCTGCAGCTTCTCAGAATCTTTTTTACCAGGTTCACTTTCGATGCCGCTTGAGACATCAAAGCCAAAGGGGGCTACGGTTTGAATGGCCTCACAGATATTTTCTGGTCTGAGGCCGCCCGCCAGTAAAAAAGGTCTTTCTATATCTTTCACCTTCTGCCAGTCAAAAATCTCGCCGGTGCCACCTGCCATTTTGCTGCCATCTTGATTAAACCCGGGGGTATCAAGAATCAAAATCGAATGGGCGGCCAGGGGCTCAAGGTCTGTAGAAAAGAAGTTTTTTTCAACGTGCACAACGGGTATAACTCTGCTGATACCCAGGGTATCTACCAGCTGTTCAAAGCTTTCATGATCAGCGGGCACCTGAATAAAGGTCAGCATATCACGCAGCTGGGTATAAATATCTAAAATGTAGTCGTAGTCGTCATAGGCGAAAACCAGCACCCGGGGCTTGCTGGCAAATTTCTCTTTGATTTCTTGCGCAACTTCGATGGTGCAGCAGCGTTTGCTACCGGGGTGAAAAACCATACCAAGAAAATCGGCCCCTTCGGTCACAGCAAGTTCTGCATCGATACTTCGAGCCAGACCACAGATTTTAAGATAATAATAAGGCTGCACGCAATCACAAGGGTGGCCGTTGAAACAAAGCGTCAACTCTATAAGATTCTAAGCTGCCTGTGAAAAAAATTTGCAGCTGCAGGTGAAGAAAATCTTATGGGCCATATGCGAACCATTTATGTTATTTTACTTTTGAGCCTCATCTTACCTCTGCAGCTCAGCAGCTCAGGCCGGCCATGGCAGAAACACCTCAAGGGCAAGTCATTAAAAGTGAACATTCCCCCATTGTCTGAGACCCGCCTCAGCAACGGTATCAAGGTCTACTACGTAAAGAATGATCTGCTGCCCCGGGCCCAGATCAGCGTGGTGATTGAGGGTGGTGTTTATGAAGAACCTGCCAATCTGGCGGGGCTTACTAAACTCTGGGGCGAGGCCGTTGTATTAAGCGGCTCAAGCAATTACCCCAGAACGAAGCTGGCGCGCCTGCTTGAAACCAATGCGGCCAGTTTTTCGTTTGATGATGGTTTTGAGCGTATGTCGTTTTCATTTTCAAGTCTTACCGATTATTTTACCACAGGCCTCAGAGTTGTCTTTGACGTCATCAAGAACCCCCGCTTTGCTGATGAAGACATTGCACTGCTGCGCAAGCAGCTATTACAGGCTGTGAAAAAACGAAAAGAAAACCCGGCCAGGCTGGGTTTTCTGGCCAGCCGTCTCAAGGCCTATGAAAATACACTGCGCGGGCGGGTAACCACGACCAAAAGTATCAAAGGCATCAGTAAGAGTAAACTCATAGAGTGGCAGAAAAGACTGATTGCCCAGAAAAGAATCTCGATAGTGCTGGCCGGTGATTTTAATCTACCAGAAATAAAAAGCCTGCTCAACAGCGAGTTGGGCAGCCTCAAAACAGGTGCGGCTGTTAATACCAGGGTATTAAAGCGCCACGACGCCTATGACCAGCACCGCCAGAAACTTTTTTATATTGAGAAGCAGATTCCGCAGACCACGGTGATTTTGAAGTCGCGCGGCATTGTGCATAAGTCATCAGAGTATTACGCTCTTAAGCTCTATGACTTTATTCTCGGGGGCGACTCTTTTAATTCTCATTTAATGCAAGAGATCAGAGTCAAAAGGGGCTGGGCCTACTCTGTTTACTCAAGCTATCGCGCCGGGCGTTTTGTTGGCGATATTAATATTTTTGCCCAGTCAACCAATAAGAACGTACCCCAGCTTATCGATCGTTTCAGCGAAATACTTCGCAAACCAGAAGCTTTTATTACGGCTAAACGCCTGCAGGGCGCCAAACAGTCACTTACCAATAAGTATGTGTTTCTCTATGAAACCCCCGGCCAGTTGGCCAGTGTTCGTCTGGCCATGAAGTATGACGGTCTGCCTGATAATTATCTTGATACCTATCTAAAGAACATCAATGCTGTTACGCTTGAGCAGGTGCTGGCGGTGGCCCGCAAATACTATCGCCCTGAAAATTTCTTTTTCGTGCTGGTGGGGCCTAAAAATGTCTGGCAGGGTAAAAAGACCACAACCACGGCCATTGAGGCGCTGCAGGTACCAGAGTAGTCAGCTCTGGCTCTGGCGCAGAAGCTTTTTCTTCTGGTTACCCCGTTTCTCTCGCACCTCAAGTTCGGTGCGGGCCTGTTCAATCAGGGTCTGCTGGGCATGAATTTTGGGTGAGCCACCTTTTTTGCGAATGTATTCGCCGTCGGGTTGTAACAGGCGGGCTTTTACGTTTTCGCCCAGATAGAGGTCGATAATCTCTTCTTTGATGGTCTGGATTTGGTCAATACCATCCTTTTCAGACTGCCA
>CAZHLC010000787.1:0-2503 GCA_964532545.1 uncultured Leptospiraceae bacterium
AGGGGGGTAGACCGGTCGAATAAAATTGGTTACAAGGTCGAGGCTGGTGGTGGGCTTTTTCATTACCAGGTAGCTGAGCGGGCCGAAGGTGTCATCGAAGGCCGCTGAAATAAACCCGCCCTGAAAACCACCGGCCGGGTTGGTAAACCTTTGTTGCACTTCAAACTTTCTTACAAGATACTTTTTTGTTTTGTATTCTACAAAAGTAGCCTTTAACTCGGCTGAACAGGGTGGGGGCAGGGTCAGTGAAACCCCCTTCTGTGATTTAGAACTGGCAAAAATCTTCTGCAGTTCGGCCATGATTTCTTTGTCAACACTCATGAGGCAAAATGTTTCTTGCCTCTGCAGGGTCAAACAGTCAGCAGTGTATCATGGGTGATGGTAAGAGAGTAGTTGTAATCGGGGCGGGTATGGCAGGGGTAGCGGCAGCCTGGCACCTTCATAAGAACGGTTATGAGGTTCAGCTGGTTGAGTCTCTGAAAAAAGCCGGTGGCCGCATTGATACGGCCATTGCCGAGGGTGAGCATATTGAGCAGGGCATGCAGTTCTATTACAGTGCCTATACCGAAACCAATAAATTGCTTGAAGAGCTTGATCTTAAAAAGTTGGCCCACCCGGTACACATTAAAGGGCAGATGATTCGTGGCGGCAAAAAGGCCCCCTTTAATAAGAAGATGCCCTGGTTATCGCTGCTTTCAGCAGGTGAGAACCTTAAACTCTGGGGCCTGATAGCCCGCCAGGGCTTAAATATGCTGGCCCTGAATGTTTTCGACTATGAGGCTGATGAGAAGCTCGATTCGATTGATGTGGGTAAATACTTCGGGGGCAGCAAGGCGATTCTCGATCTGGTGGCCCGGCCCATGACCTCATCGTATGGTTTCGTTGAACCAGAAGGTCACAGCATGGCCATGGTTCTGCGAATTATGAAACTCGGGGCCAGCGCCAAAACCTTTGTGCTGCCCGGTGGTAACGACAGTCTGGCGCGGTCCATAGCTGAGCGTGTGAATATGGTCTGGGGCAGGGCGCAGAAAGTGGTCTTTCACAAAGGGCGGCCCTCAGCCGTGGTTGTCGAACAGGGCAAAAAGAAAAAGACCCTCAAAGCAGATCACGTAATCTGTGCAACCCCGGCCCCAGAAACGGCCCGCCTGATTGCTGGTCATAAAGAAGTCGCCCAGCAAATCAAACAGGTTGAGTTTGCAGATATAGTGCTCGCTCATCTTTATTTAGATCGGCCCCTGTATGATAACGGGGTCTTTTACATTTTTTCACGCGATGATGGATATTCTGCCTCTTTTGCCATCGACTGCGTTGGTAAATGCCGGCCGGCCTTCACGACAGAAAACAGCATTCTACAGCTACACTTTACCTCGCCCCTGGCCACCATGCTTTTAAAAAGAAAAGAAAAAGAGATCATTCAAATGGCCATTGATGACATCAAGGCCTTCTATCCAGATATTGAAAAATGGATTATAAAGACTTCAGTCAAGAAACGCTCGCCGGCCATACCCAATTTCAAGGTGGGGGCTTTTCGCACTATCAGAGAAGCTGAGCAAGCCGTCGCATCGGTGCCCGGGCTCTACATTGCCGGCGATTATCTCAAATCGCCCCTGGCTGAGGGGGCTGTTAGATCTGGTTTGAAAGCAGCCCAGCTGGTTATGAACTCAGAGGATTGAGAACGCTGATACCACAACCTTCGAAATCTCTGGTGTTAGCTGTAAAAAGAGTATAACCATTCTCTATAGCAGTCGCTGCAATGCGCATATCAGCCTGGGTAAGGGTCTGGCCTTCGCGGCGCATGCGCCCACATGACTGACCTGCCACCGCTGCGGCAATTCTGTTGTTAGGTTTTGCAGCGAGGCCAAAGCGAATCTCTTCAAGTGTGATCACGCTGAGGTAGCAACGATGAATCTTTTCAGCCCAGCTTAACACGCCGGCATTGGGCCTCGGTCGCATGAGTTCAGAAAGTACATTGGTATCAATGAGAAACATAAAGCAAATTGCTCATAGAATGGGTTTGCTCGATCAGCTCTGCTGGTTTCGGGCAAAAGGTAATTTTCATCATTGGCAACCTCACGCAACTTTTTAGCCGCATCGGCCAGAGAATACTGTGTAGTTTGCCAGCGCAGAAAATCGGTATAATCAGCGGCGCCTACCAGGGCCCCTACCAGTTTATCTCGATTGTAGATCTCTTGCGGCACCTTCTGCGCCGCCTGAATTACTTCAGAAAGGCTTTGTTTTGCCTGCCCAATCTTCCAGCTAATTTAGACAAGTGTGGTTTGACCATTTTTTAGAAAATATCTTCCCTAGCTGATAGGCTGCTAATCATTCAAATTCCCTTGCCGAGTTGACTCAATTTGCATTTCTGGCGAATAACGCGTTGATGCTCATCGACGCATTGGCTACAAATGCTGGTTGAAGAGAAAAAAGCAGATAAAATTGGCTCTGGCATCAAGAAAAGTATCGATGCCAGCCAGATTTCGGTGTTTAAAACCCCGTTTCTCAG
>CAZHLC010000788.1:0-2500 GCA_964532545.1 uncultured Leptospiraceae bacterium
AGCAGAGCTTTGAGCGTATTCGGAGGGATATGCAGATGCCTGGAGTTGATGGTTACGAGGCCACCGGCAGAATTCGCCAGCTTGCAGCGGGCAGCCTGCCCATCGTCGCTCTCACTGCTGAAGCCTCACCTGAGCTGGTTGAAAAAATCTTAAAAAATGGCTGCGATGCCCATGTAGCTAAACCGGTAAAGAAGAACCAGCTTATACAGGTTATTGCAGATTTCGTTGTAAATGAAGAGTCTTAGTTGGTCGCGAATTATTCAGCAACTGGTAGAATGAGGCGTGCTTCAATAAAAGCCAGGCCGCCAACAAACAGAGCTTCTAAACCAATATGGGCCAGCCCGAAAAATGTGGCTGCCTCGAAAAGGCGCCAGATCTGAAAAACACAGTGAACGGACCACAAACCATTGGCGATAATGAGAAACAGCACCATGGTGCGTGAAATTTTCTGCGAACCCTTGCACCTGAACCAGAGAGTGGCTGAATAGCAGCCATATAAAACATTGGCAGCTGCCATAAATACCAGAAAGCCAAGTGACCAACCATACCAGAGTGGTAGGTAACCAGCCAGGGCAAAGGTGGCCAGCCCTACAATTAAGCCAGCCAGGGCATCAAAGGCGATCAGGGGTATTGCTTTCTGCATGGCGATTGTTGTTTGTCAGGTTGGCTGCATGGTTGTACAGCAACTTTATGGTTAAAAGTATTCTGGTAAAGAATCAGCTGCAAGTTTTTTCACAAAACCAGACTAAATTCTTTATAAATGATCTTTGCAGAATAATAAGCGTCTATAATATTACACTATGAAAATCACTGCTTCTTTGCTCTTTTTACTGTTCTTTACAGCTCTTTCTGCCCAGCAGAACAAAATTCCTCGCACAACCGGCATTATCGACGCGGTCACCGTCTATTCAGACCGGGCTCTGGTAGAACGTACCGAAAAACTCAAGAGCCGGGGCAGTGGCAGTATTATTTTTACAGATTTGCCCTACAGCCTCATGCGCGATGCTGTACGGGCCCGGGCAAAGGGTGCAGTCATTACTGGGGTCTCATTGCGGCCAATTGTGGGCGCGGGTGATGAGATCTGGGCAGAACACCCTCTGAAAATTCAGATAGAAAATCTTGATAAGCAACTGAAAATCGAGAATAATAATCTGAATATTTACCGTGAACAGCTGAAGGTTTTAAAATCTTTTGCTCAGTTATCGACGGCTCAGACAGACCGTGAAGCCAGGGCAAACCAGATTCGAATTCAAACCTGGGGTGAAGCCCTCAGGTTTCTAGAAGAACGTCGTCGATATTACGTGGGTAAAATGCACAATACCAACGAGACCATAAGAAAACTGCGTAAAAAACGCCGCAAGGTGCAGGCCAAATTCAGCCAGTTGACGAAAACTAAACGGCGTGCCTCAGTCGAGGTAGAAGTTTCATATACCGAAGCACGGCCTGGTACGCGTGTTACCCTTGAGTACATGGTATCACGGGTTTCGTGGGCCGGCTTTTATGATATTAGAGGGTCTTCAGAAGGTGAAAAGTTTAAAGTAGTGGCCCATGCCAGTATTCGTCAATCGACCGGCGAAAACTGGCTGCGCGCCCGAATTACTCTATCTACGGCCAGCCCTGCAGTAAGCACATCACCGGGTATACTGAAACCCTGGCGTTTAAAGGCCGGTAGTCTAAAAAGCAGCACAAATACAGCTAATAACGATAAGCGCCGTGGTCGCTTCGATGAATCAACAGTAGGCAGCGGCAGCTCGGCCGATGCGGGCGAAACCTCGACCTTTGCCATTACCCTGCCTGGGCGCGAAACCATCAAGTCTGACAATGCAGCCCATAAGGTGACTCTGAAAAGCAGTGAACTCAGGGGCAAACTGACCCATGTGGCCGTGCCATCTCTGTCAAACTTTGTTTATCTCAAAGCAAGATTGCGTAATACCAGCGGCATGCCTCTGCTCTGGGGCAATTTTAACATCTTTCTCGACAAAAAATTTGTAGGTACTACAAAGCTGCGTCAGCGAATTGCTGCTGGCAGCGAATTCGACCTTTTTCTCGGGGCCGACCAGCGTATGCAGTTGAAGCGGGTACTACTTTTGGGTGAGGTTGAAGGTTCAGGTGTGTTCACTAAATCAGTTGAGGTGGTAAACAAATGGCAGATTGAAGTAGCCAACTTTACCAAAAAGAGTAAAGAGATTATTATCTACGATAGATATCCGGTGCCGGCTGACCCGGCGATCTCTACAAAATTTCTGGGTTCAAACCGCAGCGAAGTAAAAAAAGATGAAAATGGTATTCTAAGCTGGAAGTTGAACGTAAACTCAGGCCAGAAAATCAAAGTTGATTTCAAGTATTCGATCAGCTTTCCCCGTGATATGTGGAACAAATTTGTTCAGGCTCAAGAGAAGGCTTCAAATGAATTAGAGGCTGACCAGTTCTATGAGCCGCAGAAAAAAAGCAGGCCAAAGCAGCGGCGCCAGTACAATCTAGAGCAGATGTTTCACTGATT
>CAZHLC010000789.1:0-2500 GCA_964532545.1 uncultured Leptospiraceae bacterium
ACAGGGTAATGGCGCCAGTGCAGCCACCACCTCTTTCAGGGTGCGTAATTCTACCCCGGCAGATATACTGGCAGTGCGCGACGACCGCCGGGTCGGCATAAACACTGCTGCCCCTGATTATACTCTTGATGTAAACGGCGATGCAGGCTTCAATGAATATCTATATCATAATGCAGACGCAGATACCTTTCTGCGCTTTGATGCAGATGACAGCATTCAAATCAATGCGGGTGGCGCTTTAATGATGAGTTTCAGAGAGCTGGCTGCCGATTCTCTTGTGATCAATGATAATGGCCTTGATATAGATTTCAGAGTCGAGGGCAGTGGTGTGCCTAATGCCTTTTTTGTAAATGGCCTCAATGGTCGAGTCGGTATTAATAACGCAAACCCCAACTACAACCTCGATGTTGTGGGAACCGTTGGTTTTGATCAGTTTATCTATCACAATGGTGATACTGACACCTATGTAGAATATGGTACTGACAACGTTAACCTTTACGCAGGTGGCCTGCAAATGCTCACATTATCTGAATCAACTGCAGATGCTGTTATTCTAAACGAAGCAGGGGCAGACATTGATTTTCGTGTAGAGGGTACCGGCGCGGTCAATGCGATTTTTGTAAACGGCGCCAATGGTAGAGTAGGTATTAACAATGGCACGCCCACCTATAACCTTGATGTAATCGGTACAGTCGGCTTCGATGAATTTATCTACCACAATGGTGATACGAATACCTACCTGCAATACGCTACTGACACCATAAACTTCGCTGCTGGTGGCGCCACCATGCTGAGTCTGACAGAGGCGGCTAACGATATACTTACGATGCGCGGCGCTATTCTGGCCAACGACACCGCTGCTACAACGCCGACCTCTGGTGCCGGTACCCGGTTTATGTGGGTGCCGGCTAAGGCAGCAATTCGAGCAGGCGAGGTTTCAGGCACCGACTGGGATGATGCAAATATTGGCCTGCGTTCAGCGGCATTTGGCTACAACAATATAGCCAGCGGCAGTTACTCTTTCGCAATGGGCTCTGGTAGCGATGCAACGGCCAATTATGCCATAGCAATTGGGCAAAACAACGATGCAACGGCTACTAATGCAGTTGCCATTGGCAGCAGCGCCAATGCCACCGGCAGCGGTGCGGTAGCCCTGGGCAATCTCGCAGCCGCAAACGGCACCAATTCGTTTGCGGTAGGTAATCTCTCGGTAGCAAATGCTGATTTTTCTTTTGCAATTGGTTTAGGAGCTAACGCCGGCCAGAATGGCTCAATGGTCTTAAAAGACGGATCTGGCATTCAAAACTCATGGGGAGCCAACACAATGACCATGAAATTTGACGGTGGTTACCGGCTATATACCACTGGTGGCTACATAAGGCTGCCAGCTGGGGGCAACAGCTGGGCATGGATCTCAGACCGTGAAAAGAAAAAAGATTTCAAATCGGTAAACACTGAGGCGATGCTGATGAAAATCAGGTCTTTTCAAATGAGCAGTTGGGCCTACAAGGCTAACCCCTATGATAAGAGATTTATTGGCCCTACGGCGCAAGAGTTTGACCAGGCCTTTGGTCATGATGGCTATGCAAAACTGGGCCAGGGTGCGAAGTCGATCGCCAGCCAGCACATGGCCGCAGTAAACTTTTACATGATTCATGCCCTTGAAAAACGCACTACTGGCAACAAGGCCGAAACTTCAGAGTTGCGTGAAGAAAATAAACGCCTCAAAGGCAAGGTTAACGATCTCGAGCAGCGGCTGCAGAAAATTGAAGCCATGCTTGAAAAGCGGCGAGCTTAAGCCCGCCGCTGATTGTTAATACCGCCCTTCTACTGACTTTGATTTTATATCTGTATTAGGCGCATCTAGCGCCTTGAGATGTTCTGTACAACCTGTCTAAATCGGCCTGTATTTACTCAGATTCGATTTTCAGGAGTTTTAAATGCGCAAAGCAGCAATCGTTATAGGTACCCTACTCCTAGCTGGGGGTCTCATCTACGGGGCCTCAATTATGAGTGGTGATTTTGGGGTGGGCATAGCAACCCCTGGGGCCAAACTCGATGTTCAGGGCAATGGCGCCAGCGCGGCCAGTACATCTTTCAGAGTACGCAATTCGACCCCCGCAGATATACTGGCTGTTCGCGATGATCGACGGGTTGGCATAAACACCGCAGCCCCTGATTATACCCTTGATGTCGCAGGCACAGCCGGCTTCGACAGCTTTCTTTATCATAATGGTGATGCCGACACCTACATGAACTTTGTGCTCAATGACAGTATTGTATTCAATGCAGGCGGCGTTGAAATGCTGCGCTTCACCGAAAGTACCGCAGATGCGGTTATTGTAAATGAAACGGGCGCAGATCTTGATTTTCGTGTAGAGGGTAGCGGTGCAGCCAATGCGTTATTTGTAAACGGTGCCAATGGCAGAGTAGGCATCGGAACCACCAACCCAACTTACTCACTTGATGTTATAGGTGATGCCGGCTTTGATGAATTTAT
>CAZHLC010000790.1:0-2498 GCA_964532545.1 uncultured Leptospiraceae bacterium
TTCTGGTGCGTACCAACTATGTTAAGAATGTGATTGAATCTTTAAAACCCGATGCCTGGCAGATTTTGACCATACATGCCTCAAAGGGGCTCGAATTCGACAGTGTATGCGTCTTTGGCGTGGCACCGGGGCTGATACCTCACAAATGGGGTGACCCTGATGAAGAAATAAGAATTCTGTATGTGGCAACCACAAGAGCCCGCGAGCGGCTTTACTATGTTGGCTGGCAGCAACGGGGCCAGCAGTTTAAGTTGCTTGAAAAACTCGCCCGCTCTTGCCATCTGCATTACCTCAGTTGATCACGGTACACGGGCAGATACCAGAAAGACAACAGGCAAAGGGCTAACAACAGCAGAAAAAAGACCTGATTCAAATCAGAACTTAACCCCAGCAGAAAGATTGAGGTCTTCTGCACTTCGGCCTGTTTTTCTTTTTCAACCTCTGCCATGGCAACAGCCAGTGAGAAATCTTTTTCTGCAGGCCTGGTAGAGAATATGGTAGCCAATTCTTCTTCTTGAACATTGCTGCGAAAATTCAACTTCTGAAACTGGTATTCTTGCCAGAAAGGTAGTAGAAAAAAATTACGTTCAGATGCAGCATCTTTGTTTAACACAAGTGTTCGCTCACCGGCCCTCAGGGGCGGAACCTGATCTATTTCAAGCTCATTAACATAGACGGGCCTGGCCACCGACAGATTACTACCCTGCAGCAGAGCACTTTTCGAAGTCAGTTTGCGTGCAAACTCATTCAGCGCCTGCCTCAGACTGTTAGAATCTAAGAAGACATTACCACGTGAGCCGGGTATGGGCCAGGTATAAAGTATAACCCGCCCGCGGGTAAAAAGGTTTTCACCTTTTTTCTGCCAGCCCTGTGAGGGGCTGAAACTGCCATTAGGCCAGATCAGCAAGGCGGGCTTATTATAGCCCACATTGGTAAACCGCTCAATCAAATGTATGGTGAAATCACTACCACCTTTACCAAGCTGCACCTTCCAGAAGGGGAAATCATTTAAAAGAACACTCAGGCGCCATGAAAGCAGACTGGTGCGGTCATTCTTAAAAGTGCCTGAAGGCAGCCCTTTCTGCAGGGCCAGCAGCAGATCAAAACGCTCTGGCAAATCACCGCCCCCATTAAACTCAAGTGTAGCCACCCGGTTACCTACGCCAAAAGTGTTCAGCAATGGTCTAAGGCGCACCTGTTTACGCCCGCTGACGCTGCGGGCTTCTACAACTTTGCCGCTGACCTTCAGACTGATGGTAAGGGGCCTCTCACTTTGAACATCAAATGTTATGGGGCAGCGGTCAGTAATGTAACACACTTGAGGTACAACAATGTTATAGATACCCTCTGGTTTCTTTTTCAATGGCAGTCGCAGCTGGTTTGCTGCTGCGGGCACGGTGAGATCGCTTAGAACAAAACCATCACCCCTCGGGGCAAATAAATAGTGACCGTGTACAAGACTCTTGAAATCTTTTAGAGCTTCTGGGGATATTTTTCGACCTCGAAAATCGTATATTTCTGAAGCTGAGATACCGAAAGCGCTGCTGATTTTATCTATCGCCTTTAAACGCAGATCATTATCAACCAGCAATGCTGAAAGACTGGTATCAACATAAATCTTTTCTGGTGCAGCTTCAGCCCGCCCCGTCATTTTGATGCCCGGCCTGAGCAGCAGCAAGATCAAAACAACCGGAACAACCAGCACCCAGCGTTTCAGCTGCCCCACCAGTTGCAGAAAATAAAGTAAAAACAGAGCCAGAAAAAGCCAGAGCCAGCCAGCCAGGGGGTCAAAAAAGAAATCGGCGTACATCAATCAGGTTACATTCAGCAGGCTGCGTGCATGTTCAACAGCCGACTCAGTTATCTGCTCACCGCCAATCATACGGGCCACTTCTTCTACCCGCTGTTTACCTGAGAGTCTGGTTATTTTGGTACCCTCTTCAGCATCTTTTGATACCCGGTAATGAATAGTCTTTTCAGGAGACATTCCCGCCACCTGGTGTAAATGGGTAATCACCATAACCTGTGAATGGCCGGCCAGCTCGGCCAGTTTTTTGCCCACGGCCTCGGCAATGCGGCCCCCCACCCCGGCATCTACCTCATCGAATACCATGGTTGAAACCGGGTCAGTATCAATTATAACTTTTTTGAGAGCCAGCATGATGCGGCTCATCTCGCCCCCAGAAGCTACTTTCTTTAACGGCCTGAGAGTTTCTTTGCCTGATGAGGCAATCAGAAACTCAACAAGGTCAAGGCCACTGGGGTGTATCATATAGAGTTTACCCGGGTGATCGGGGTGATTATAGATTCCCTCGGCCCCGAATTCCCATTTGATTGAGATACGAAACTGGGTATCGGGCATACCAAGGTCATTTAACTCAGCCTTCACCAGTTCTTCAAGGCGGCCTGCGGCATCGCGCCGTTTCTTCGAGACCGCGATCGCCAGCTTAACCAGTTCTTTTTCGACCAGCGAAATCTCTTCTCGCAGGCGCCCTTCT
>CAZHLC010000791.1:0-2494 GCA_964532545.1 uncultured Leptospiraceae bacterium
ACGCCATTGATTGATTTTAGCGGGTAAACTTACCGATTTCTGCTGCAATCTCTGCCGGAACCCGCAACGGTTTAAAAGACTCTCGATTAATCAGCACGTTTGAGGCCATACCCTTGGCAACTAGAATTCCTGTCTTTTTATTAAAAATACTGTATTCAGTATCGAGAAATATGCGTCTTACAGCAGTAAAAGCAGCAGCAATCATGAGACGGTCACCTAGAAAGGCCTGGCTCTTGTACTCAGCTTCTGTTTTTACCAGAGTAGTGCCAAATTCGGGGTTGTTTTTATCGGCCCTGCGAAAAATGGCGACTTTGTTAAAAAGAGCGATTCTGGCTTCTTCAAAGAAGTTGAAGTAAACGCTGTTGGTGACATGGTTATAGGCATCTAGATCGCGCCAGCGAACCTGTTCTTCAACAAAAACAGGAAAATTCTTCCATGGTTGAGGTTTAGCCATAAAAAATGGTTTTTTTAAAGAGCAGCATGTCAAAGCAAAATTGGGCCCTTTTTTTTGTCGTAAGACATTTTATTTTGAGATCATATTAAGAAAAGGCCCGTCTATTCAAATTGACGCGCTGTTTCAGAGAGACAAAGTGCAAAACAAATACAAAATGCATGTAAAAAGACTTCTTTTACTGACGTGCCTGTTATGTCTCGTTAGTCGACCGGCCCTCTCATTGAGCGGGGCAGATTTTCTTGCGATCGAAGTAGGCGCACGACAGTTAGGTATGGGTGGGGCCGGCAGCGTTCTACCCTCTGACGCAATGTCGCTATTCTATAACCCAGCTATGCTGGCCCTGTCATCGGGCTACACCTTGAATGTTGGTCACCGCAAAGGTCTGTTTGACTCATCGACCGAATTTGTCGGTGGTACTATGCCCCTGTTTGGTGGTTATATGGGCGCCGCGGTAATCACCGGGCTAATCGGCTCAGAAGATAAGCTGACCATCAGTGGTGACAAAGATGGTACGCTGACTGCGCTTGATATGGCAGGTCAGGCTGGCTATGGTATGAAGCTTTGGCAGCTGTATATTGGTGCCAGTGGTAAGTTTATTTACCGCCAGGTGGGGCCTGAGACCCTGGTGAGCTTTGCCGGTGATGTTGGTACCGCGGTAGATATTTTCAGTTTGATGCGTTATTTTGGCAAGCGCTCATCAAAAAGTGGTTTGAGCCCGCTGCCAGGCAATCAGCACACTCTGTTTTTCGGTACCTCATTCTCAAACCTGGGTATGAGTATTGATGATACATCGTTGCCAATGATTTCGAGAACCGGGCTGTGGTATACCTATTACTTTCACCCCATGCTTAAAGCCTCGGCTGGTACTGACTTTATTTATCAGACAGACCTCGACTCGCCCTATTACCAACTTGGTACTGAGTTACGTGTGTATTATTATTTTCTTTTGCGCAGTGGCTTCAGCCTTGGTGGCGTGGGCAATCGCTTCGCCTTTGGTGGCGGTATCGACTACCCGGTCACAAACCGCATGCACCTGGCTGTTAACTATGCAGACTTTCCCAACCCTACAGGTAACCGTGACTTTGCGGTTGATCTTACTGTTAAGTTTCCCTTTTCGGGTTACCGGGGCAAATATGTATTTGAAAAAGATGTTCCATCAGATCATAAGTACCGTATAAAAAAACCAAAGTTCAGGGTGCTGGTATTTAATATTGAAAATCGCTCTGGCAAGCCCGCCCTTGATCAAACCAAAAAAACCATTGAATCATTTCTCGCCAACGTCTTTAAAAACTCACCCAGCGTACAGTGGATCAGTAGCGAAGTCACCGGCCAGATGATCATCATGCTGGGTTTGACCCCAGAAGAAGTCAACAGTCTTGAAGGTAAACAACGCCTCGCCAAAGCTACGGGGTCACAGCTTGCTCTCAGTGGCTACATTGACCAACCCTCTGAGCAAAGTCTGGTACTTACTATTAAGCTTGAAAACGTAAACACCGGTGAGGTGCTGGTTGATGTACAGAAGACGGCTACCAATAACATTGAAGTTCTTGAAATTATGGATGCTTCTGCTGAAGCTCTCAGAAAAAAGGTAGAAGTTCAGAAGGGAAAAAAGAAAACCTGATGAAAAAACTGTTGCTCTTTTCGCTGATTGTGCTGCTTGTTCTGCCGGCGCAGGCCAAGAAAACCGGCGTCAATGAGCTCAGCCCCGAGATGAAACGTCTGCAAGAGGCGGCCAGGTTAACCAATTCTGGTAAATATGCAGAATCTAAAAAGATTCTTAATGAACTGCTGACGGCCAACCCTGAGTATTACCCGGCCTATTTTGAAATGGGTAAGCTCGAAGAGCTGAAGGGTAACCAGAAGGGTGCCATTGAAATGTACAATAAGGCCTATAAAACCAATTCTGAGTTTTCGCCTGCTCTTACCCGTATTGCCCGTATTTACCGCGATATGGGCGAGGTGCAAGAAGCCCAGAGTTACTTTCTACTGGCGTGGATCGCTGACCCCTATAACGAGGCTGCCCTGGTGAACATCAGTTCA
>CAZHLC010000792.1:0-2493 GCA_964532545.1 uncultured Leptospiraceae bacterium
AATGACAACTACAGAAGCTGATAAAACAAATAAAATTATCAAAAAGAATAAGCTCTCTAGAATCACGGCCAAGTGCGTTCAAGCTATCGTTCAAAAAAAAACCATGCAAACTCTTGGGTCTCTTTGGGAACAGACTTGTTGTAAAAAACCCCTCAAAAGCGATTTCATTCAATAAGTCAAAGCAAAAAGCAATTTGCAAATCAAAGACTCTCTTATTTTACTACTTATACGATACCCAAAAGGTAAACACCTCTATGGAAGAGTTCTCAGGTACAGACTGGTTATCATTTTATGATGCTCTAACTCTCGATGAACCGGAGCTAAAGGTCTCTGATAGTAGATCAAATGAAGCTGAGAAAGGCACTATTATTGTCACTATTGCTCAGATGAAGGGCGATGAATTCTATACAAATACTGTAAACATAGTATGCGAACCGAATAATAAATGTAAGATATCGCTGCTTGCTGCTGAGCATTAAAATTTGCAATTCTGATAATATGATCCTATAAATCCTTCGCATCCTTCCTATCCTCGCCCCTGCTTTTTACTAGCCAAACCGAGTATAGGCCCCATAAAAACCAATGCACCCCTACGCCATCATCATCGCCCCGCGCTGGGGCGGTACTCTGCATGATGACTGGTACCCCTGGTTATCAAATAAGCTGATCGAAAAACTGGGTGAGCGCCTTGATGCACTTGAGGTGGTGCAGTACGTAGAGCCCAATGCCCCTGAGATTGCTGATTTGGTATTAGTGATCGAGCAGCTGGTTGGGCGCATTGAGAAGAAAGTCAACCTTGTGATGGTAGGCCACAGCGTAGGCTGCCAGGCTATTCTGCAGTATCTATCACGGCACCATGTACATGTGAAGGGGTTGTTGCTGGTAGCGGGCTGGTTTACCGTTGATGAGGGCTGGCCCGAGCTTGAGCCCTGGTTAAATACCGAACTTGACCCCGGGCGCATTCGTAAGTCTTGCCATGATATTAATGTGTTGCTCTCTGATAATGACCCCTACACCGCAGACTATAAGGCTACGGCTGAGGCCTTTAATCATAAGCTCGATGCCACGGTTGAGATTTTCTCAGGGGCGGCTCACTTTAACAAAGCAGAGCAGCCCGAAGTATGGCAGGCCCTTGAGGGTGTGTTGCATGAGATTGATGGTGGTTAAAACCGCCATAATAGTGCCATTTGGCTATTTTGAGCTTATATTTACTTAGAAATGACATTGAGGCATACTATTAAAGCTATTATTGAAAAGGGCGAGCAATCTGTCTATGTTGGCTATTGCAGCGATTTGCCTGTGACCACTCAGGGTGAAACTGTTGATGAGACCAAAACAAATCTCACCGAAGCTGTCGCACTTCACCTGGAAGATGAAAACCTGCAAGATATGGGCCTTGCAGAAAACTTCACCCTTGCTTTATGACAGATTCGAGTAAGTATACCGAGCATCAAAAAGTACCAAGCTCTTCATATATCAAAGCAAAGTTTGAAAAGGCTAAAAAGTCAATTGATCAAGGTAAAGGCATCGAGACTTTGGAGGTTAAAAAAAAGCTGAGCAAATGGCTCAGTCATTCGATGGATAAATAAATCGAATTCTGCTATGGCCATGATTAAGACCAGCGAGCCTACCAGTCTTTCATATATTTCTTATTCTGTTCAACAAAATTGGGGTTAAACTTGCCCTGCTGCAGGCGCTTGCGTAGATTCTCGATTGAATTATAGGGCACATTCTTTGAAACCCAGTTTACCACCCATGAGGGAATAATTCCCCCCGGGTCGGCCTGCACTGTAAATTCGGCCCAGGTGGCCTTACCATTTTTTACCGGGGTAAACGACCAGCGGGCCCGCAAATAAGGTACGCGCACATAACGCTCGACTACGGGCTTTTTGCGGTGTTTGGTTTCGCGCGAACGAATGTGTACCCACTTGTTCTTTTTATCAAAGGTGACTCTGCCCAGAGCGACAGAATCGCGGTCTTTCAGGGGCCAGGGTGCCTTGGTTATGGTATAGGTAATTAATTCGGTGTTGCTGCGCTTTTCGAGAATTTCGACACGTTTTACGGTCTCGATCCATTTATGTAAACTTTTCACGTCGGCCAGCACAGCCAGAACATAAACCAGCTCTTTGTTGATGACCCCGGTGCCTTTAAATACCAGCAGTTTGCTTTTGGGGTCGGCCTTTTTATAGACCTTGATACCCTTTTCATTTTTGATCAGCTGCCAGGGGTTCTTGCCCATTAAAGGCTGGGCTAATATGATCAGCAAAAAAGCCAGAGGGCGCATCTGGCTCGATGGGGCTGTGGGCGGGTACGTCAAGAAATCAATTTTTCTTTTTACAAGGTGTCAGATTGTATGTTTGGCCAATGAGCAGAAAACTGCTGCTGATTGTCTTTATGCTGTGTCAGGCTGGTTTGCTTGAGGCCAACCCCTTTGAGCCCCAGCGTATTTACTACCGCCATGGCCCCACCATTGGTGTGGGTGGCATGAACAAT
>CAZHLC010000793.1:0-2489 GCA_964532545.1 uncultured Leptospiraceae bacterium
CTCTGTATGTGGATGGAGACTAACAACCGGCTCTATGGTCGTACTCACAACCCCTATGATGATGACCGCATTGTAGGTGGTTCGTCAGGGGGCGAAGGTGCCATTATTGCCGCGGGGGGCACGCCCTTTGGCATCGGCTCAGACGTGGGCGGCTCAATTCGTATGCCTGCCTACTTTAATGGGGTCTTTGGCCATAAGCCCTCGGGTGGCCTCATACCTAATAGTGGCCAGTACCCCATCGCCAGGGGCTATGCCCTGCGCTATCTTGCTACCGGCCCCATTGCGCGTCGGGCCGAAGACCTCTACCCCATGGTGAAACTGTTTGCCGGCCCCGATGGTCTCGATGAATACTGTGAGAAGCTGCCCCTGGGCGACCCGGCCATAGTCGACCTCAAAAAGCTGCGGGTAGTGCTGATGCAGCCCATCAAGAGCCCGCTGGTTAGCAAAGAAGATCGCCAGCTCAAATACGCCCGCAAGCGGGCAGCCATTGAGCTCGAGCGCCTCGGTGCAACGGTTGAAGAGGCCTCAATTGCTGAACTCAACCAGGCCTTCGATATCTGGTCATCGATGCTCTATGTGGCCAACGACTCATCTTTTCGTGAAGAAATGAAAGATGGCCGCGAAGTCAACTTTCTGTGGGAGACGATTAAGGGCCTGTTTGGTACCTCTGAATTTACCATACCTGGTGCCCTGCTGGCCCTGCTTGAAGATCTGCCTAAGTACACGAAGAAGCGAACTGAGAAGCTGCTTGAGAAGGGTAAACAGCTCAAAGAAGAGTTGCACCGGGTGATTGGTGATGATGGGGTTATGTTGTTTCCGTCATTTCCTGAACTGGCGCCGCTGCACAACCGGCCCCTGATGAAACCCTTCAACTGGGTTTACACCGCCATCTTTAACGTGATGGAATTACCTTCTACTCAGGTTCCCCTGGGCCTCAGTGAAGAAGGGCTGCCCCTGGGTGTGCAGGTGGTGGGCATACATGGTAATGATCATTTAACTTTGGCTTGCGCCCTTAAACTCGAAGAGGTATTTGGGGGTTGGCGGCCACCAGAGAAATGGTTTCACTGAATAATATAACAGCTCACCTCAGTTTAATCTGTGCCGGGGTTATTCTGCTCATGGCCACGGGCCAGCTGCTGTTGAAGAGGCGCACCTATAAAAACTGGGTGACCTTTGGTCTGTTCTTCAACATCGCCATGGTACTGATCAACTCATATCTGTTTTACTCAGCGGTGGTGCTTGATTACCCCTATCTCATGCATCTGCATATTCCCTTCTTTTATGCCATGGGCCCCTTTCTCTACATGATGTATAAAATCATTCTCACCAAAGAATACGATTTTAATTACAAAACCTGGTTTCATTTTACCCCGGCCATCATTGCTACCGGCTTGATGGTTCCTTATTATGCCCGCAGCGACTTTGCTGGTAAAAAATCAGAATACGCCCAGATGCTCACAGGGCTGGCCTTTGATCAACAGGTGATTCTCTTTTTCATCGGTGGCCTTATTCTACTGGGATACTTAACCTATATGATGCTGGGCCTGACCAAGATTATGAAATGGCGCCTGCTGAAATCAGAAACAGCCTCGAGTATTCTGCTGGGCATTGTAGGTGGCTCGCTGCTGGCCTGCCTGCTGCTCGACCTCTCTTTTGTGACCCGCGAGCTGATCTTTATGGCGATCTCAACCCTGATGCTCAATGGGCTGGTGATGGCCATTAACCTTATTGGCCGGCGCTACCCTGAGTTCTTTCAGAACCTGCAGATCATTGTCGAAAGTGAGGGATACTCAAGGTCGTTAATCGAAGATCTTGACCTTGACGAAGTCAAGGCCAACCTCGAGCAGCTGATGAACGAAGATAAAATATTCAGAGAAGAAGACCTCACTCTGGCCCGCCTGTCGCAACTCTTGGGTATCAGCTCACACCAGCTTTCGCAGTATCTCAATGAAAAACTGCAGCGTAACTTTTCTACCTACATCAATGAATACCGCATTGCCGAAGCTAAACACCTCTTAAAAGAAGAAAAAGAAGCCACGGTGCTCAACATCGCCTATCGGGTTGGTTTTAATTCAAAGTCAGCCTTTAATAAGGCCTTTCGCAAGCTGGTGACGCAGACTCCCAGTGAGTTTCGGCGGGCCTAGTTTTTTGTACTGCCCGCCGGCGCTCCTGTGCATTGCCCTGCGTGCATGAATAGGTTTTGTGGGGCCGGTGGCCCCAGGCAGTCTCGGGGCTTTGCCCCGAACCCCACCCACTTTTCTTTAACGCAAAAGAAAAGTGGGGCAAAAGAAAGCGCCAGCCGCTCGCCGACATCCTTGTCGGAGGCGGCTGGGTTGATCTGCCCTCCCTGGGTTGGTGGGTGAGACTCACTTACAAGGCCCGAGAAAAGATGAGCAGAACTCGCCAGATTCAGCTTTGATGATCAATTCCCAAAGTGGCGCAGGCCCATTATTTTTTAGCCAATAAAGATTTTCATTTCTAAAGAGGTG
>CAZHLC010000794.1:0-2487 GCA_964532545.1 uncultured Leptospiraceae bacterium
CCAATCTTAGCGGGGGGTTGACCCATGGCTGGTGAGATGATGATATCGTACTTCTTGAAAAAGTCATCATAGGTGCGCTGGGCTGCAAGCAGGCGGGCGACACTCAAGGGTGCGCCCAGCAGATTGCTGAGAAACATACGTGAAAGACCGTTGGTAAAGGGTTCAAGCTTATCGCGTCGAAAGCCAGGTGAGAGTAACCCACCGACATTTTGAATGGTAAAGGCTAAGAATCCCCAATACAGCAAAAAATCCTTAAACAATACCGGGTCGTAGGGGCAGGCAATTTCTTCAACCCGGTGGCCCAGCCCATCACAGGCCTGGGCAGCCCGCATAGTGGTCTGCCTTACTTCGGGGTGAACCTGGTGGCCGGTCGAAATATCAGTGAAAAAACCAATACGCAGCCGCTGTTTAGGCGCGCCCTCGACCAGACCAATTGGTGGCAGGCTGCGCGGTTTGAAGTGTCGCTCAAGGGCATAGTAATAATGAGCAGTGTCACGCACACTACGGCTGATGATGCCCTGTGAAACCAGGTTGATTGGAAGAACATTGTATGTGGCAATATCTTGGTGGCGACCCCGTGATGGTTTGAGACCGACCAGGCCGCAACAGGCAGCCGGTATACGAATTGAGCCACCACCATCATTGCCATGGGCAAAGGGCACAACATCGGCAGCCACCAGGGCTGATGAACCCCCAGATGAACCACCAGGTGAATGATCAAGGTTATAGGGGTTTCTGGTAGGGTCTTCGTTGACTTTTTCAGTGGTAGGTATAAGACCAAACTCGGGCAGGTTACTTTTGCCAATGCTCACCAGCCCCTGGGCCAGCAGATGTTTTACAAAGGGGCTGTCTTCGTTGGCGGTTTTGGCCTTTTCAAGAGCCGACGAACCATGGCGGGTGGGCATGTCGGCCACGTCATCATTGTCTTTGATAAAGGTAGGCACGCCGGCAAATTCACCAAACAGAGGTTTCTGGGCCCGGGCCCGGGCCGCCTCATATGAATGAATGGCAACGGCATTGAGCTGGGGTTCGACTTTTTCGGTGCGGGCAATGGCAGCCTCAACCGCCTCAAGAGCACTGATTTCTTTATCGCGAATGCGCCGGGCAATTTCAACGGCATCAGCGTCTTCTAAAACGTCGCTTGTTTTCGCGCTTAACCTGGTCAAAGTCATTTTTACAGATGCCCGTTGCTAAGCCCGCTGAAAAGGCTTTTTTGCGTGAATGTACTGGTTGACTTTATTTTTGGGGGGATGTGATTGGTTTTATGGCGCAAGAAAACAACCGGGGGCATCGGTGATTGCGATCATTAACACGCTCGTGGTTGGTGTCTCACCACCTTTCATATTCATAACGGTAAACTGGTTCCCCAATAAGATTGGCGCCGATTACCCTGGCTATGGCTTTGGCATCACTCTTGGTTTCATTGTATCGTTTCTTTTATGGTTAATAGCTGGGCTGCTGGCTAAACACCGCTATAAGAAAGTGCAGGGCTGGTCATTTCTTTTAACCAACCTGGTTATTCCAGCGGCTTTGGCTTTCAAATCTGGTTTTTTGTTTATTGCCCTGTTTGAGCTGGTGGCATTTCACTTTCTTTCGCTTGGCCTGGCTATAGGCCTGTTTTTTGTGTTACTGCCTTTCTTCGGGGTCGAGAACCATGAGCCGGCGCATTTATAAAAAGAAGTATAACCCCACCTGCAATAATAATCGCGAATAAGTAAATAGCGTAATTTGTTCCCTCTCATGCATTTTAGCTTAGTAAAGAGACTGGCCCAATAGCAGCCCCAATTATACCCTCACAGCCAGACAGCAATTCTTAATTTTAGAGAAAAAACACCTTTTTGTCAAGGGTTAAACTAAAACATTTGACGATCTTGCTTTTTTCAAGTATCTTTAGTATATTGTGAAGGAGAACTATATGAAACATTTAGCGATATTATTAACGGCCGCCCTGTTTATTCCTGCATTATCGGCCCAGACCCTGAAAATCAGGGGCTACGCCTACGACCTGAAATCAGGCAAGTACCTGTATTCAGAGCGTCACAAAGAAGTTTACAAAAAAGGCAATCATGCCTACTCTGATGTCTACTATGTAGACCCCAAGGGTAAAACTATTGCCTATAAGCGAATTACCTTTACAAAGAGTAAAACTGCCCCAGATTACAAACTCACCGATTACCGCATTGGCTTGATCGAGAGTGCCCGTAAGGCAGGCTCATTTATCAAAACCGTCAGTCGCCTGGGCAAAGGTAAAGAAACCAAAACGAAAAGATTTAAAAAGCCGCGCTCACTCATTGTAGACGGTGGTTTCGACCATTTCATTCGGCAGAACTGGGGCAGACTGCAAACTGGTAAAAAGGTTCCTGTGAATTTTGCTGTGGCCAGCCGCGGTGACTTCTTTGGCTTCTATGTTCAGAAGGCCAGAACTGGCAAGCTGTACGGAAAAAAAGTGACCTACTTCAAAATGGTCATTGACAACTGGATTTTACG
>CAZHLC010000795.1:0-2487 GCA_964532545.1 uncultured Leptospiraceae bacterium
AACCAGATGTAGCAACCTGATCTTTTTCGTGAACTTTCACCATATCAAGGGGAATGCCCAGTGAAGCCCAGACATTGTTATAGTTGATACCAGCGGCCATAACCAGAACCAGAGCATCGTCTGGCCCAATTTCAGGAACGTCAACGGCTTCAACGCCGAAACCTTTTTTAGGTTCACCGTAGCGGTCGGGTCTGATTAGATTAGCATACATTTTCTTCGGAATTTCACCGAGCGGGGGTATCTCACCTATTTCGTAGATTTCTTTAGACATTCAAAGCCTCCGTATTATTTTTTTACAAATAGTGATAGCAAGTTTAAGAAGGATAAAACCTGAAATAAATATCGGGTGTCAATCTTATTCATTATACAAGTTAGAAACGTATTTCTACCCCAAAATTCGGTAGCAGCCTGATACCCTGGTTCTGCACAAGCTCGGGGTTTACACCGGCCTGAAAGGGCTGATTATATCGCCAGTTCAGCTGGTTTCTTGGTGCATAATTGTAGATATTAATAACTTCGATATACCACTTCACCCGCTGGTTGGGGTAGACCGTGGTTCGGCTGAAGCGTATGTCGAGGCGATGAGTGCCTTCGAAGCGGGCCGAGTACGGGTCGCCATAAACCTGTGAGAAGCGGCCCGAGATAAACTCGGTGCTGCCCACCACCGGAGTATAAGGAAAGCCACTGGCATATTCAAAACGGGTGCCCAGATTGTTGGGGCCCCAGACGTAACCAGCAACCAGTTTAATGGCGTGAGTCTGCTCAAACTCAAACGGATATTCTGCATCGGCATTAAACTCACCGGCCACCACGCCCCACTTAAATCGGGCCCGCGTATAGGTATAGCTGAGCCAACCATAAAAGCCGTCGCGATTTTTCTCACGATCTTTGCGCAGCAGAATTTCAAAGCCCTGATTAATCTGGCTGCTGCTATTAATGTAGAGTCTGCTGCTGCTGGTATCTGGGTTTTCAACCAGCTGGTCTCTAAAATCATTGTAGAACACCTCGGCCTTGGCCGTATAAACACGAAAGAGCTGCTGCTCTACCCCGGCTGCATAGTGGTAGGCCCTCTCTGGCTTGATATCATCAACCCGGGCCACCTGGGGCTGCTGGTTAAAGGGTTGATTGAGACGAAAAATATTTACCTGGGCAAATGAGCTGTATTGGCCAGCGGCAAATGACAGGGTTGTGTCAGTAGGAAATTTATATGCAACTAAACCACGGGGGTCGATGGTAGTCTGTTCGGTGCGCCGCAAATGATCAACCCTCACGCCGGGTATAAAGCTGAGCCCCCCGAAAGTGAATCGGTTTTTGAGATAGGCGCCCAGCAGATGATTAGCCGCGCTGAAGGCCAGCTGAACTGGCCGAAACAGGCTGTCGTCGGCGAAGTCAGGGTTTGCCCCTGAAAGCACAGGCCGGGTTAACTGCTGGCTCTGGCCGTTGGCCCCCAGCCAGAAATAGTTATATTCAAAGGCCAAATCGAGTTCGGCCCGGTTCTGCCACCATTCAAAAGTAGTGATATTTTTACTGCCGGCGATATTGGGGGTCACGGTCACATCGATGCTGCGATCGGCAGTACCCAGCTCTTCAGCTCTGACTGCATCGATGAAGAAGAGACTGTTATTAAATGTTGTAAACAGCATCACCGTATTGCTGAATTTATTTGAAGGTCGGTAGCGATAATACAGCCCCTGCGAATTGCTGTATATGCGGTTACGAAAATCAACCTGCTCAAGCAGGGGGTCTGCACCGTCGGCCACCCGCTCGGCCCGCTCTTCTTCGGTGAGCGGGTCAGTGAGCAACTTCCAGGTGTCGAAAGAGCCAAAGAGTAGCAGGGTCAATGAGTGCTGGGCCTTAGCGTCGAGAAAATATTTGCCTTTTAACTGATAGTCGTAATATTCTGGCAGTTCAATAAGTTCTTCACCGGTAATAACTTTGTAAATGGGGGGAATTAACAACGACAGATAACCAACGCGCCCCGCTACCACCCAGTACCCCTTCTGTTCTACTGTAGCTTCTAAGCCGGGCACATCACGCTGCACCAGACTTTTAATATCAGACTGCAGGTAGAAGTTGGCCGAGATCAGGCCCACATCAAGCACTCCCGCAAACTTTTTGATATCGTCGCGGGTGGTGATGTCAATGATGGCACCGGTGGCCTGCGAGTACTCGGCCGGGTGGGCCGACGAATAAACCGAGATTTCATCAATCAGATCATTTGATATGACTGACTGCAGGGCCCCAAAATGCTGGGGATACAATACCGGTATGTAATCAATAAAGTAACGGTTGGCAGTCTGGGGCGCGCCCCGAATAATCAATGGCCCCAGAAAACCACCGGTGCGCACAATGCCGGGCAGAGAGGCCAGGGCTGAAAGGGCGTCGCCAAAGGTCGCGGGAGTATCTTTAACTTCATCGCGGGTCAGAGTGCGCCGGCTGAGCTGCTGCTTTTTATCATCGCGTAAAATCACCGCATCGCCCTGTATG
>CAZHLC010000796.1:0-2484 GCA_964532545.1 uncultured Leptospiraceae bacterium
CTGGGCGTTGTGTGGTACGGTAGCGATTTTTGTTTTGTTACGTATTATTTTTTCATTGGTAGCCAGGTCGGCCTGCTGGGCCGGCGAAAGCAAAGCGCATTTTTGTACATTAAAATTAAAAAAGGCTTCTTCAAAGCCTGACCATTTGGCCTCGACAACCCGCCAGACAAAACCGGCCTGAAAAATGCTTTTGGTCAGCCCCGATAAAAAGCGGTCGTCACCCAGTTTGGCCAGGGCCTGTTTCGATTTGGGCGTTGGCAGCAACTTTTCAAGCTCTTCAGGGCCGCCCTTGCGGCTAGCCGCCTTTGCGTAGATTTTTTCAAATGACCACATGCGCTATGAGTGCCGCAACAAAGCCAGCGGTTGATAAAAAAAAGCTGGCCAACCTTTCTCGCTGGCGTTGATTAACGCTTTTGGCATGATTAAACCTGCCCTGGCTGTTTTTGCCGCCATATTCTCATTTATATCACTGGGCGTAATACTGGCCCAGCCAGAATCTGAAAAAACAGCTAATGCTGACAAAAGCTATGCTTTTACTGCCGGGTTTTCTGGTGGTACGTATTTTGCTATCGCGAAATCATTAAAAAAAGTCGCCCCTTTTAAAATCGAGGTGCAAGACAGCAGGGGTAGTGTTGAAAATATAAACCGTATCAAAAACAACGAGGCCCAGATTGGTATGGCCCAGGTTGATATTCTCACTAACTTATATCTTTTTGACCGCGATATTAAAAGAAGGGTGAAGGTTCTTATACCACTTTACCCTGAAGAGGTTCACATCGTAAGCAGAAAATCGGTTAAAAGAATCAAAGATCTGGCCGGTAAAAAAATCTCTATTGGGCCCGTTGGTTCGGGTACGAATAAAACCTCTCGCATCGTGCTGGGCACCCTGGGCATCAGCGGTAATGTATCGACTTATCAAGAGCTGAGCACTACTGAAGCCCTGGCGGCATTGTTACAGGGCGAAATTGATGCCTTTACCCTGGTAGCGGGGGCCCCGGTTTCGCTGCTGAAAAAACTCCCCAAAAAGAATAAAAAGAAAATGAGACTGATCAATATCAAGGGGCAGCCAGCGAAAATGCTCACTGGTAAAAATTTTTCTTATGATAAGGCAAAAATAAAAAAGAAAACCTATAAATGGTATAAAAAGAAAATCAAAACAATTTCTACCCGCTCATTGATTATTGTTCGCGATGATTTTCCTGAAGAGTTGGCTGCTGCGCTATTGAAGAAAATGTTTAAAAAGAAAAAGAAGCTGGTGAAAGCCCATAAAAAATGGAAGAAACTCAGCCTCAAATATGCCAGAAAGTATTTATCTGAGACTGACAGCTACTTCTTTCATAAGGCTGCTGCTAAATATATTCGTAAGTAGCCTATTTTACCAGGTAAACGACCACCCGCCGGTTGGCCTTAAAGGCCTTCTTAGTGCGACCCCGTTTGGCCGGGCGGGTATAGCCAAACCAGCGTACCTTGATCTTTTTCTTTGGTATGCCGAGTTTCACCAGTTTTTTACGAATATATTTAGCCCGTCTTTTTGAGAGGCGCATGTTGTAGCGATAGGTGTTGCGCCTGTCTGCATGGCCATGTAGCTTCAGGCTGGCATCAGGCGAATTTTTCCACAGTGTGAATATGGTTTTCAGGGCCCTGCGGTCTTTTTTACGAATCTTCTTGTGGCTGCTGGTTTTAAAATACACTGTGCCGATCTTTTCTTTGGCAGCTCTGCTGGCTACAATGGGGGCATCGGTGCTCAGAGTCAGCAAGATACTGACAGGTAAATGCCCTGAAAGGCGCTGTAATTTGCTCAGCTCTTTAAGAGTAATGGCATGTTCAAGGGGCTGGTAACCTTTAGCTGTGGCCTGAACCAGCAGCTTAACAGACTCTGCTTCAAGCAGCCCTGCACCTTTTTTTCTCAACGGCTTTAAGGGTATGGTGTCTTTAAACTCACCCCCACTTGGTTTTAGCGGGGTACGTTTCTGCAACTTGGGGGTAATTTCATACGTTACCCTGCCTGGCTGCACCAGCTGTTCTTTTTCATTCTGAAATTGAATAACAAAACGAATCAATTGCAACCCTGGGGGAGCAAACACCGGCAGGCGGGCGCGGTAAATATCATAGCTGCCAAAACCACCATCGCGGGTTGAAGCAAAGTATATGCGCAGCCCATCAGCAGTAATTGTAGGGTACTCATCATCTTCGCGACTGTTATAGGGTTTGCCGAGATTACGAATGCGCCCCTTTACTCTCATTTTTTCTGTATCAAATGAGGTGTAATAAATATCAAAACCACCCAGACCACCGGCCCGATTTGAAGAGAGATAGAGGGTCTGCCCATCGCGATGAAAGGCGGGGGTGGCTTCAGAAGATTTGGTATTAACTTTCTTACCGAGATTTTTGGGCTTAGAGAATTCTTTTTTCGCGTCATCATAGGCCGCGACATAGATGTCATCAGCCCCGAAGCCCCCGGGCCGATTTGAAGAAAAAAATAGA
>CAZHLC010000797.1:0-2475 GCA_964532545.1 uncultured Leptospiraceae bacterium
AGAAGTTCATTTTTTCGTTTTGGCTTTTTTAACCGCGGTCTTTGTCTTTCGTTTAGTTGTTTTTGCCGGCGTCATTTTCTTCTTGCTGCTTTTTTTCACAGGCTTCTTTTTATCATTAACGGTAATTTCACCATCGCTGAGCTGCCAGATGTAATCAGCACGGGCCAGTATATTAGCAGAATGGGTCACAATCACCAATGAGAGACCCTGCTTCTTCAAGGCCAAGAGTTGTTCTAAAATATCGAGTTCGGTTTTTTCATCGAGATTGCCGGTGGGTTCATCAAGCAAAAGCAGTTTTGGCTTCAAGGCCAGGGCTCTTGCAATGGCCGTACGCTGGGCCTCGCCACCTGAGATGTCGCGGGGTGAGGCCTTACGCCGCTCGAAGATGCCGAGGTTTTTTAATAATTGTTTAATCTCGCTGCCCAGAAACTTGCGACCGCCAAACAGCAACGGCAAGCGCACGTTCTGCTCTACGTTTAGAAACGAAACTAATCTGAAGTCTTGAAAAACAAAACCGAGATTACGCCGGCGAAAACCGGCCAGGCCAAATTCGCCGAACGAGTAGACTTCTTTGTTCTTAAAAAGATAACTGCCTTTTGAAGGCTTTAAAAATCCGCCAAGTATATATAGCAGTGTACTCTTGCCCGAACCAGACTTACCCGCCAGGGCCACCATGCTGCCCTCGGGCACATTGAGGCTGACATCTTTAAACAGCTCGCGTGAACCGAATGAAAAAGATACCCCCTCTAATCTGCAGATTTCAGGGAACTTCATAGATTGCTATATTTTTATAGGGAATATCCTGTGCTGTGTTATAGAGACAGATTACCTCAGTCTTGCGACCACGTTTGATATTAAAAATCAGATGGGTTAAGTGCTCACGCAGCAGAAAAATACCACGGCCATGAGAGTCAGACAGACCGTCGGGTAGACCCGAGTCAGTGCTGACACTGATGTGGCGTTTCAAACGATAAAGAATCTCTTGTTTGTGCAGGTTTCCATGGGGGTCTTGGCAGGCAATAATCATCCAGTCGTCGTAGAAGCCATACTGCACCAGAAAATGATCTTCGGGGTCGAGCACGATATCATCTTGTGGCACGAGCACATCAGAGCCGGGCACCTTGGTCTGGTACTTGTAGGTACCATCTTCATGCTGTGGTGCCCGTACCATCGAGTTGGTGGTGATTTCATCAAGTACCAGTTTACTCAGTGACTCGGCCACACCGCGGCACTCGCTGAGAATCAGGCTTATCTTATCTGTCCAGTATATGCGTTCTTCAGAAGAGCGAATTTTTATCGAGAAGACTTCGCGGTTATCAGGTACGAGATTGTTTTTCATCTCGGGGGGATAATATACCTTGATATCTTCAAAGTACTTATCAAGGCCGAAGATGTCACCGGTCATGGTTTTATTGGCAGTTACATAAAGATCATGCAGACTGAAATGCGAGTGTTTTGAAATAACCTGATCAATATTATTGGCCTGAATAAACTCAATGTAATCGTTAATATCATATGAGGTCATGAGCACACAGCGGGTTTCGGGGCTTTTGTCGCGGCAGAAATGAATAAGATCTAAACCCGAGCGGTCGGGTAGATGAATATCTGCTACCATCAGGTGAAAGGGCTCACCCCGTTCGATGGCCATCTCAATGGCCTGCTCTGCTTCAGCCGCAGTGGCTACCGCCGTGGTCTCAAAATACGCTACCAGATAATCACGAATTGCCAGCAGAATTGACTCGGCATCTTCAACGACTAAAACTCTGTAAGTTTTCTCTGCCATATCACATTTATTCGTCTTCTACCACAAAGAAAATACTGAAGCGGGTGTAAGCACCTTTTGATTCAACTTCAATGGTTGCCTTATGCTCTTCAAGAATCTTATGGGTAACAAACAGCCCCAGACCTGAGCCCTCGCGCATATCGGGGCCTTTATAGATGCCCCGCTTTGTAGTAAAAAAGGGATCAAAAACCCGGGCCAACACTTCTTTAGGAATACCACCGGCATTGTCAATAATCTGCACTTCAAGAATTCTGCCGTGCTGGTCTTTTTCAAGCAGATCAAGATGGCGCATTTGAAAGCTGGCAGCTATCCATAAGTTGGGTTCAGGTGGTTTACGCCCTTCTTTCGAGGTGCGCATGGCAAAGGCCTGCAGGCTGTTTTGAAATAGATTCTGAAATACCTGCATCAGTTTCTGCCCGTGACCAAGAATTTTTACTTTCTTATCAACCTGCCAGTCAAAGTGGCTGTGAAACTTGATTGCGGCAAAGCGCCGGCTTTCTTTCAAAGAGTCTTTAATGATGGGTAACAGTTCTACTTCAACCAGGCGGTAGCCCTTGCGCCGGCCAAACGAAGAAATCTCTGAAACAATATGATGAGCCCGGGTAAGGTCATCACGCATCAGCTGCAGCCGCCTTCTCAACTGCTCATCGAGGTCTTTGCGGCTGAACAGAGCATCAAGAGTCAGTCGCATG
>CAZHLC010000798.1:0-2474 GCA_964532545.1 uncultured Leptospiraceae bacterium
CCCGTAGGTATTGAATCATTTCTTTTTTGCCCTTCAGTTCAATGGGGCGTGACTGGCAAAAAAGTTCGGCTTGAGTAGTAAAATCGCTGGTGGTAATGATAATGCCGCGGGTGGCATTTTTTTTACGCATGTCTTCGTGCATTTCGCGCACAATCTTTTCTTGAATGGGGTCTGTAAGTCTGTAAATATAAATCAGGCGGTTGGCCAGCTTGGTATTGCGCCACTTGCCCTCTTGTTCAGTAGCAAGAATGCGCACCTCAGAATCATTAACCACATTAAGGTCGATCACGTTCAGTTCAAATTGTTCGATGATCTGTCGGCTGGTAGCCTCAAATTTACCCGGGGGTGCAATCATGAAGTCTTTGATGGCATCATCAGTTCTGAACTCTTCGTAAGTTTTGAGTTTCTGGGCAACGTCTTTGAACTTGGGGTTAACATCGTGAATACGCTCCCAATTTGAGATGGCCGAGTGAAAATCACGCAGCTTTTCGGCTGCTGCGGCTGTATAATAACGAAGATTTAATTCAAGCTCTGAAGACTTGGGTGCAACACCCAGGCCCCGGTCAAACTCAACCATGGCCTTGGGCAACTGCTCTTTTTCAATAAAGCATAGCCCCTTGGCCAGCAGACTCTTGCCCATTAGCGAGTCGTCTTTCATGGCTGTATCAAATTCTTTCAGTGCCCAGTCGTAGTCTTTTTTGTTTTTGAGGCAGAGGCCCAGAAAATAATGGGCCTGGTAAAGCTCGGGGTTGGCCTTGACGGCCTTCATAAAGGCTTCTTGTGCCTGGGGGAAATTTCCGATCTGGTATTCAATCTGCCCCCATTCGAAGAAGGCATCAGCATGGTTAGGGTTCATTTTCGATGCTGATTTAAGGTAGGGCAGGGCCTTGTCGTGAAAACCCGCATCGGCAAACAGTTTACCAACGTTGTAAAAGTTATCTGCGTTGTTGGGGTCAAGTTTGGTAAGAATAAGATATTCTTTTTTGGCTTCTTCAAGGTTCTTCAGTTGCATATAGATGCGGGCCAGCCTTGAGCGTACCCTGTCTTCTTTAACCTTGGCGCCGAACTTGCCAATTTTTAACACCTGCTTATATTCTAAGATTGCCTGCTGCATATCTTTCTGCATGAAGTAGGCTTCGGCCAGTAGAAAGTGAATATAGGGGTCGCGGTCATTCTCTTCAAGCATACTCTGTAGACGCTTGATGGCTGGCCCTAACTGGCCCGCCTTGAGCATTTCGGCCAGCTCTTCTACTTTTTTGGGAACAATATAGGTTTTGAAAATATAAAAGAAGAAAACACCAACAATCGCAACAATGCCAACGAGCAGAAATACGGTGATTAATTCATCCATCTAAAAGGAAAGTTTACTGATTAATATCTTTTTTGACTTTTTCTCTTTCTTCTTTATGACCCTTGTTTTTCGTTTCAAGATCTTGAATCGTGTCTAGTGCTTTGATTAACTCTTCACGGCTTAGATCTCTAACAAGTTCAGAAGCTTTGATTGATTCTCTGGCGTCGACCATCTCTCGTCGGCTGAATTCAATCATGTTTTCATACATGTCTACGATAGCTTCAAGATTGGTGATCTCTTGGTCGTTGAGTTTTAGAACAGTCTCATAACCCTTGAGGGTCTTGTTTAAAAGCTCATTTTCTGACTTTAAACGGCGTATTTCACTCTCAAGTGCTTCTGTATCAGCCATAAGTACGCGTGACCCTTTCAGTCAAATTGGCAACCCCTTTTTTGAGGCAGAAATTTACAGAGAAACCAGCATCTGCTGAGCCAGGCGCTCACTGCTGGCTCGGTCTTTCAGCTTCTCAACCAGGGCAAGTGCAAAGGCCATGGCAGTGCCCGGCCCTCTTGAGGTGGTAATATTGTTATCAATTACCACGGTTTCTTCTGAGTAGATGGCGCTGCCCGCCTTAACCTGATCTGCAAAGCTGGGGTAAGAGGTGGCCCTGCGCCCTTCGAGCCAGCCACCGGCGGCCAGCAGAGAAGGGGCTGCGCAGATTGCTGCGAGCTGGCCGTCAGAGTTTGCGGCAATCAACTCTTGAATGCGCTTATTGTCTTTGAGATTCTGCACCCCCCGTGCCCCACCAGGAAAGATCAACATCTCAAAATCTTTTTCTGCAAGGTTGGCCAGGGTAAAATCGGTTTCAACGTTAATGCCATGGGCGCCCCTGGCAAGGGGCTCTGAGTTAATCGAAACCGTAATCAGCTCAAGCTCGGCCCGGCGCAGCACATCGATAACTGTTACGGCTTCGATTTCTTCAAAGCCGTCTGCCAGAAATAGTACCAGTTTCTTCATAACTGATATTTTGCCGCAAATACGCTGGCTGTCAAGAGCAACAACTAGACATGCTTATGCTTCGACATTTTCTCGACAGCATTGAGCAGTTCTTCGACCTCTTTCATCTTGGCCTGTATTTCTAACACATTTTCATGCACTGTTGGCTCATGCCCCAGAACCTCGGCC
>CAZHLC010000799.1:0-2473 GCA_964532545.1 uncultured Leptospiraceae bacterium
CCCAGTATTTAACGGCTCTACTGCCCGAGTTTACTTATGAACATAAGCCCCTGCTGGTTGGTATCACCAACTCTTTTAGAGAAACGATAAACCGCTCGCTCATAATCTGGGGCAACCCAACCCGCTATGGGGCCGCCCCCTACTTAGACAGTCATTTTACCATTCAAACCGAAAATGGGGGCTATCACACATCTGCCACAGCCCAACCCTCTTTTCAAATGGCCTACTATTCATTCTTACCCTTTAAAGATTCAGCTCAGTATTTTTTAAATGAACTGACCATCACGCCTATTGGCTGGGCTGATCTGAAATATCAGGGTTCTTTACAGCATTCAGGGGGTGGCCTTGAAATTAAAACAGGCGCTTATCGCGATGATCTCTGGGCCTTTGGCAGCCAGTGGTCTTTTCACTATGCTAACCGCACAGAATCGAACGCCACCGTATCAATGTATCAGACCACCTCTGGGCTGTGGTTCGAATTCTGGAACTTCACTATTGATGGTGGTTTTCTTCACCAGACAAAGAATCACCCAAGAGGCCCCTACCTCTCAGACCTCTATAGTGGCCGCAGCCTCATTGACCTGGGGGCCGACAGCAGGGGCCTGTGGGGCAATTACCTGGGGGCAGAGGGTGTTATCGGCCCGAATCTCGGCTTTAAAGGCCGGGCCATGGTTGTATATGACGCCAGCTCTACCTTGTCGCTGCACAGCTGGGGCTATTATCGCAGCAATAACATGCATGTAAAGCTTGGTTATCTCAAAGAAAACATTCTTATCTATCAAGATTTAAACCGCCAACATAGCCCCGATGCCTTTGTAAGTTTCGGGGTCGATATGCGCATCATTCACCGCCGCCTGACACTGAATTGGAATACTTTTCTAAACTGGTACCAGCAGAGCGAAGTGCGCTCAAGAATCTGGCTCGGTCTTTTTTTCTAAATCAATCTGCGGAACCTGGGGCTCAACCAGTTTAATTTTCACAACATTGCTGCCCTGGCTCAGCCTCTGCTTATTCTTTTCAATTATTTTTCGAATCTTTGGCACCGAAGCCTGTAGAAAAATGGGTGGGTTTTCAATGTAGTCTTCAAGGGCCTTATAGTGCCTCAACTTAATCATCAAAACAATCAGCCTCGAATAAACATCACGACTGAACCTCACCTGGCCCTGGCCACCCTGCAGCAGGCCATACCAGAGCTCGAAGGTGCGCTGCAGCTGCTGCCGCTCTTTGTAATGCAACCCTTTAACCAGCTCGCGAAAAGCCCTGTTTTCAATAAGTTTGAAATGGTTTTCTTTGATACGGCTGTACTTTGAGTTCAGCCTCATAGCCAGAAACTGCTGTAGAATGTGTCTAGAGCTGACGTCACGCTTAAGCCAGTCAACCAGCTGTGCCTTTACCGCCCTGACATTTCGGTTTTTTTTTGCGACCAGATAAAGTGCAAACAACTTTGTTTCGCTCTCGGTAACAGTAGCGACCACAAAATCAAGAGCCCTGTTCATGGGTTTATGGTAAAGAAAGAGCAACAAGTTTATCTGGGTATCGCGGGTCACTGCTTTTTGCCAGGCAATGAACATCTTCTTAGCAGATTCACCTTCATCGAGGTAGTGATATAAAAAAGCAAGATTCAGAGCATTTTCTGGCTTGCTGCTCTGGGCACTCAGCTGCTTCTCAGCTTGCTGATAATTCTGCTCAGCAATTTGATTCATCACCTGGTTGTATTGGCTGATACCATCAACCTTAACTGGCAAACGTTGCTCTTGAATAACCAGGTATTCACCCGGTGAGATAAAAGAAGTCTTCGGTTTGCCTAACTCACTATAACCAGAGGGCAGGGCTCTGAAAGCAAAAATAGATGCTGAAGACAGCAACAAAAATACAAGCAGAGCCCTCATGGTATTAGAACTGCGCGGGCCTCTTTTCAAGAAAAGCAGTCATACCCTCGGCTGGCTCACCGGTACCAAATAGCGCAGCAAACTCTTTTGCCTCATTGTTCAGCCCGCCAGCCAGATCAGTATCAATCGCAGAACGTATTACTTTCTTTGCGACCTTTACGGCAGCCGGGCCATTTACGAGAATACGTTTGGCCATGGCCTCTGCTTCATCAAGCAGATGCTCAGCATTCACAACTTTCTGGGCAATACCCAGGGCATAGGCTTCATTGGCATCAATTCGATCACCAGTGAGCACAAGTCGTTTGGCGTGGCCCATGCCCACCTGTTTGGCCAGACGTTGCGTTCCGCCAAAACCGGGTATAATACCCAGGGTAGTTTCGGGCAAACCAACCTGGGCGCGCTCAGAAAAGAGCCTGATATCGCAGGCCAATGCGGTTTCAAGGCCGCCGCCAAGGGCAAAACCGTTAACCGCAGCGATAGAAATAGTATTGCTGTTTTCGATACGGTTCATAACACCATGGCCAAGTTCGGCAAAACTCTGCATCGCCGACTCATCTGCCCTGGCCATTACTGTAATGTCAGCG
>CAZHLC010000800.1:0-2472 GCA_964532545.1 uncultured Leptospiraceae bacterium
TAATCTGCTGGCTGCGGCCCATGAAAAACAATTACCCGGGTTAGAAAAGGCAGCGAAGGTAGCCCTTGAGCTGGGGGGGCAGGTGAGCTTCATGTCACCTGAAGAGGCCCGCCGGCGCAAGATACCCCCGGCCTTTAAGGGTGGGGTATTTGAAGAACTGGGCGGAACTCTTCATCCGGGCAAATATGTGGCCGGGCTCTACCAAATGTGTAAAAAAGCCGGCATAGATGTTTATGACAGCTGCAGCTTAAAAAAATTGCCCAGAGGGCAAACGGCCCTCACAGAGCAGGGTGAGATTACCTTCGAACAACTGTTTGTCTGTACCAATGCCTACAGTGGGCAGCTGGGGCTGTTATCTTCATTTCATATTCCCGTAAGTGTCTCGCTGCTTGAAACCGAACCGCTGAATAAAGAACAGCTTAAGGCACTTGAGTGGCCAAACCGTGAGGGCATATACACAGCCCATGAGGTACTTGAAAGCTATAGGTTAAGCAGGCAGAACACCATTGTGGCCGGCTCAAAACGAATTGCCTATGGTTTTGGCAGTAAGATTCTGCCGGCCCACCAACCAGAATTATTTGCCTGTATTGAAGGTGCCTTTGAGCAGCGTTTCAAACATGTGCCCGAGCTGAAGATCAGCTCATTCTGGAGCGGGCACATTGGCTTCACTCTTGATTTTCTACCCCTTGTGGGGCAGCTGAAGAATCAGGGCATTTATTATACCATTTGTTATGCCGGCCATGGGGTAGCCATGGCCAGTTATCTGGGCACGAAGCTGGCAGAACGTTTTCTCGCTGAAAGAGCAGGGCAGAGTAGCCCGGCGCTGCCCCTGTATGGTCGGCGCAAGATATATCTTTTTTCTGAACCCCTGCGCTGGTTGATCTTCAAGGCCATCACCGGTGTGTTGAACTGGTTTGACGCACGTCTCGATAAAAAAATACAAAGAGAGCAGAAATGAAAAAAATAATTTTGTTAATCACGGTATTGGCAGTAGCCTGCCAGCCACCCTTTGATTCGGCGAAGCTTGAACAAGAACTAGAGCAGAATAAAAACATTGTTGATGTTTCAAACACAGCAAATGTAAAACTGCAGTTTCGTTATAACAGCACAGATAACTTCATGAAAAAAAATGTCTACCAGGGGTATAAACGCTGTTTTTTACACAGGGTCGCAGCTGCTAAATTTAGAAAGGCCGCAGCAGCCGCAGCCAGCCAGGGTTATAAACTTTTGATCTTCGACTGTCTGCGGCCCAGGCGGGTGCAGAAGCTTTTATTTGATTTTGTAAAAGGCACTGCCCAGCAGAAATATGTGGCAGACCCGGCCAAGGGTTCAATTCATAACTTTGGGTTTGCGGTTGATTTAAGTCTGCTGAATAAAGACGGTTCTGAAATTGATATGGGCACAGCCTACGATAGCTTCGAACCCCTGGCCGAACCCCAGCTTGAAAAAAAGTTTCTGGCTGAGGGTAAACTCAACGCAGCTCAGATCGAAAACCGAAGACTCTTGCGTGACATTATGCAGGGGGCTGGTTTTATTCAATTGCCCCATGAATGGTGGCATTATGATGCTCTGCCCAAGGCCGAGGTCAAAACTAATTACCAGATCGTTGAGTAAAAATAGTTATTTACATAAGCTCAGGTGGCCTGAGCTTAGTAGGCTTGCCCATGAAATTTCTGCAATCAACGTGGAACTTTATCATCAATCATGGCAACGAACGCTTTGAAGACCCACGTGATCGAAAAACCAATATTGTACTCAATGTGTTTCTGGTTTTTTTCTTTTTTTTAACCGGTCTGGTTTTATTGATTCTATCTACTTTTTATCTCAGGTTGCTGTCAATCGACTATGAAACCTACTACAGCTACCTTTATTACTTCGGGTTTTTTCCCGCCGGGGGTATGCTGCTCATACCGGTGGCCTTTGTAGCGAAGAAACGTTTTGGCTCAATCGCCTTTTACGGCTCAACTCTTTTTCTATATGGCATGGTTTATCTGGGTACCTACAGTGTTTTTCTGGGGCGCGATGCCGGTTTCTTTCTTTATCTGATTGCCTGGTTTCCGCTGCCTTATCTGCTCTATACCCGCAAACATCTATGGCTGTTAATTACCACCCAGATCTTGATGATTCTGGTGGTTGCCGTTACTTTTCTGTTCGTGGTAAGTTTAGACCCCATTTACCCGGTACCTACAGACATTGAAGTACTGATTATGCTTACGGTATTGATGGCCATGATGTTGACCCTCATTACCTGTAATTACTATTTCTGGCAGGTTAATACCAAGGCCGAAACAGCCCTGGTTGAAAAAGACATTATCATGCAGCAAGAGCTTGACTTTGCGCAAGAAATACAGCGGGGCATATTACCACAAGATCTGCAGCCCTGGGGGCGTATCTCTTTTGCGGCTACCTCTCTGCACATGGGTCAGGTCTCCGGTGCCTACTTCGATATCTTCCGCAAAGATCAATGTATCT
>CAZHLC010000801.1:0-2468 GCA_964532545.1 uncultured Leptospiraceae bacterium
AGCAAACGTAACCCGGGTAGACTCAAAAACTTCTGCGTCAGTAAGCAGCTGCTTTTCTTTACCAGCCATGGCCTTCTGAAAATGACTCAACTCAGCGTGGTAGCCAATATCTTGCCCGCTGGTTTTATATTTTTTGCGACCACCATTTGCAAAATACGTGCTTATGCGGTAATCATCTACAACGGCTGTTTTTCCGCCATAGTAGGCTTCGATACGCTCACGCGAAAAGGCCTTATCACCAGAGGCACTGTAAAAAATTGAGGCCACAGAACCGTCATTGAATTTAAGGTCGATTGAAACATTATCGCTGTTCACCACCGCATTGTCATCACCCGAAACCCTGGTAGCAGATACTGATTTAATGCCGGGCCCGATAATATACTGGGCAAAGTCTACAAAGTGACAGATCTCACCGATAATTCGGCTGCCACCTTCTTTGTTGGTGTGTACCCAGTGCTCTTTTGGTACAAAACCAGCATTAACCCGGTAATGCAGCATCATCGGGGCCTGGCGCTCACCGATAAAATCTTTTAATCTTTTTGAATGAGGTGAAAAGCGGCGATTATAGCCCACCTGCAAAAGCAGATCGGGCTGTTTTTCTTTGGCTGCAATGATTTCATTGAGTTCTTCATTAGAAATGCACAGCGGCTTCTCTACGAAAACATGTTTGCCTTTTTCAAGAGCGGCCAGCACGATCTCTTTATGCAGACTGTGTTTTGTTAATATAAAAACCGCGGCCAGATCTTCGTTAAGCACAGCCTGATAATCAGTGAAACTTTTGGCGAATTTATATTTTTTACCCACGTGAAAGGCATTGGCCGAGGTTAACGATGCAAAGGCCGTAAGCTCAACGTCTTTCGTTTTGTTCAATGCCGGCATAAGCAGGGCCTTGCCGAACAAACCTGCACCAATGACGCCAATTTTCTGGGTGTTATTCGAAGCTTTTGGCTGGGCCAGAGTCACACCCTTTGGCTGATAATCTTTTTCTTCTGCAGGTTTTTCATACTCAAGCATAACCCCAATGTGTGGGCCACCGTCGCCATCAAGAATGGCCTTATAGGCCTGCTCAGCCCCACCGATTGAAAAGCGGTGTGAAACCAGCGGTGAGATATCTACCAGCTTATCATTTAATAATCGTATAAATTCTGCCAGGTTGCGTTTCTGCGTCCACCGGGCGAGGTGTTGGGGATAGTCAATGCCCTCAAGTTCGTAAAGGGGGTCAAAGGTTCCCGGCCCGCCGGCCCGAGAGACCATGATTTCAGCTTCTTTGTGCCATAGTTCGTTACGCTCGGCCTGAATATCAGCAGTACCCACCACCACGATGCGCCCACCATGCCTGATTTGCTCAATCGCCTGGGTTATGGGTGCTGTGCTCTTGGTTGCCGCAGTGATAATGACAGCATCAACGCCATGGCCGCCGGTAGCAATATTGATTGTCTCAGCCAGCTTCTGGCTGTCATTTGTTACATTCTGAATATTACATTGCTGGGCCAGCTTAACCTTGAACTCATCGGGGTCATAACCAATCACCCGCATGCCATGGGCGCGCAATATCTGGCAGGCCAGCTGGCCAAGCAACCCCATACCCGACACCAATACAGTTTCGCCCGCAGTCAGTTTTGCCAGGCGCAGGCCATGCATTGAAATAATGCCCAGCATGCCAAAGGCTGCTTCTTCAAATGAAACCCCACCATCAATGCGAACACAGAGATTCTCGGGTACAGATATAAACTCTGCATGGGCTGCGTAACCAGCGCCAATGCAGGCCACCCGCTCACCTGGGCTGAATCCATGTACACCGGGCCCTACTGCTTCAATGATACCAGCGGAGCTGTAACCAAGAGCTACCGGGTTATCAAGGCGCCCGAGGGCTTCTTTAAAGGTTTTCACAAAACCCTCTTTTTTCGCCTTATCAAGAAAACGTTTCACCAGATCGGGGCGGGCCCGGGCCTTACCCAGTAGCGATTTTTTACCTAATTCAATAACAGATTTTTCGGTGCCAATGCTGATCAGTGAATTCACATTGCGTACAATAATGCGCCCGGCCGAAATGGCCGGCATGGGCACTTCAGCAAGTTGCACCTGGCCAGTGCTGTAATTTTGAATAACCTGCTTCATTACAGGTTAAATTCTAGAATTGAGACATTTTGAAAATCAGATTAAAAGAAGAAATCAGGGGTTCTTTTTCTGCAGAGAAGCAGCCAGCGCGCCCCGCAAGTCGCCCAGTTTATAGTCTATGGCCTGATCTTCGGGGTAAAGCTTCTGAATGGTTTCATAGGCCCTGGCATTACGGGTTTTTTGATCACCGTGGCACTGTAAACAGGTGGGCATGGCTATGCGCAATGGGGCCAGAGCATACCAGTTGCCATCAACCTGTTTGACAACGGGCTGGGCTTTTTTGCCGACTGCCTCATTTTTCTGCCAACTGGTAAGAATCTGTTTTTCAACGGCATCAGGTGTGTTGGCCT
>CAZHLC010000802.1:0-2466 GCA_964532545.1 uncultured Leptospiraceae bacterium
CTACGAATTTCTGGTTATCTAAGATCGAATATGTGGCTTGTGGCATGGGCGGAAACCCTTGGGAGAATAAGCCTAACGTCTATTAGAAAATGCCCCAGGCTTTATTGCAGTGCGCAATAAAAAAAACTTTTTTTTGCAACACCAGCCACAGGGCCCCTGTCTTACAGTTATCTTCTAAAAAGAGAAACTTATGATAAAAGCATTAAAAGACCTTAAGAATCTACTTAAAAAATACAATTTCTGGCCACTGCATCTGTTGCCACTGTTTATGATCTATACAGGGGTAAACACCGTTGACTTTATCGTTCTCGGCGCCTATTATTTCACCGGCATTTTCTTCGTAGTGGCAGGCTATCACCGCTATTTTTCACATCGAACCTTTAAAACCAGTCGCTGGTTTCAATTCGTGCTGGCCTTTGGCGCCATGGCCACGGCGCAGAAGGGTGTACTCTGGTGGGCCAGCCATCACCGTGACCACCATCGCTACAGTGACACTGATAAAGATATTCATTCAGCCAAGCTGAAGGGCTTTTACTACTCGCACGTGGGGTGGATACTTGCCCCCGATTACAAAGACACTGATTTTAACAAAATCAAAGATTTTGCTAAATACCCTGAGCTGGTCTGGCTGAACAAGCACTACTGGGTGCCCCCTACTGTTGTGGGTGCTGCCATGTTTCTGTTTGGCGGGGCTTCGATGCTGTTCTGCAGTTTTTTTCTGGGTGTCGTGCTGCTCTGGCACGGAACCTTTACCATCAATTCACTGGCTCACAAATGGGGCCGGCAGCGTTACGAGACTGGTGATGAATCACGTAATAGCCTTTTTCTGGCTCTGCTGACTCTGGGCGAGGGCTGGCATAACAACCACCACCACTACATGCACTCAACCCGCCAGGGCTTCTTCTGGTATGAAATTGATATTGCCTATTACATACTCAAGGCCATTTCATGGGTCGGCCTCGTCTGGGATATTCGCGGCGTACCCGATCATGCCAAATATGCCCACCTGGCTGATGATCGCCTGCAGAATAAGAAATCTGCCGATTCGGCCGTAACCAATCAAGCCGCCTGATTCAGTGCATAACTAGGCGCTCTTACTGAGCGCGTAGTCTTAAATGTGACATAATATTATTGACGTAGCTGTCTGCCCGCAGAGCTTACGCATAGCGCAATGAACCCTGCACTGCAAGGCGAGCCGACCCCTGAGAAACTGATGAAGCAGCTGCGTGAAAATACCCGGCGCAGCTTCAAGAGCATGCTCGATGTTTATGAGCAGGTCGAGCGTATACCCATTGATTATGATTCTCGTATTGTGATTGCCAGTGATTGGCACCTTGGTGATGGCTCAAAGAATGATGACTTTCTACATAACGCAGAGTTGATCAACTATGTGCTTGAGAATTACTATTTGAAGAGAGACTTCACGCTTATTCAGAATGGTGACATCGAAGAATTGCTGCGCTTTGATTTAAACGTAATCAGAAAAACCCATGCCAGAACCTATAGAATTCTCGACAAGTTTGATAAAAAGAAACAATTCTATAAGAACTATGGCAACCATGACGTCTTAGAAGAGCTGCTGCCTTTGCCCTATAAAATTCATGAAGGCCTGGTATTACAATATAAGAATCAAGATATGTTTATCTTTCATGGTCACCAGACCAATGTCTATTCGGGTATGCTTGATGGCTTGAAATACCGCAAGATCGCAAAGTTCATTCTGCGCAACATGGCCAACCCTTTGAACATGAATAATTATGCTGTGGCCTATGATAATGAGCAGAAATTCAAGGTAGAGAAAAGGGCCCATGAGTTTGCCCGTTTGTTGAACATAATATCAATTATTGGCCACACTCACAGGCCCCTGTTTGAGTCTCGCCCCAAATCGATGGAGCTTGAAAATAAAATCGATATGCTGCTTGATGCCTATACCTCTACGAAAAAAAGAGAAGTGAAAGAGCGCATCAAGTTTGAGGTGTTGGCCCTGCGTGAAGAATTGCGTAAGGCCAGAGAAGAACCCGATTCTGAGCAAACCCTCGGTAACTATTATAATAAAGATTTAGAATCTCTGCCTGTGCCCTGCCTGTTCAATGCAGGCTGCGGCATTGGCAAAAACGGTTTCAGCTGCATTGAAATAAAAAACGGCAAGATCTTTCTGGTGTTCTGGTCGCATGTGAATCGCTCAAAAAGCTATGAACGTTTTAATATCTACAAAAAGCAGAAGCACATTGGTGATGGCTACTACCGCGATATCAAAATGAAGGCCCCGCTGCAAGAAGTCTTCGACCGTATTGATTTGCTGCGCTAGCAGGGCGTGCAAAACGCCGACTAGGTATTAAATTGAAAAGCCAGAGTGAACAGCCCCATAAATGAATCAGTAGTTTTGTTCTCAGTGGCAAACTCTATGGTGGTGCTGCCATTTGTCGCCGTTGTCGACGAGAAAATCTTCTGCTGCCACGGAGGTCT
>CAZHLC010000803.1:0-2451 GCA_964532545.1 uncultured Leptospiraceae bacterium
GAGACAGATATTTCTAAGTTTAACCCAGCAGCAAGATATGAGTTTTCTGGGTATGGCCTTGCTTTCAGGCCAGGATTCAGGTACACCAAGAGAAACAATTATCTCGATTATCGTGGTTCATTGAGCAATTCTTTTTTCTTAGGTTTTAATGACGATTGGCTGCTATATGCAAACGCTGGGGGTGACCATCAGAGAACACGGAATTCAGGTTTCGAACGGCAATCAAGTACAGCTCTGGGCGGAGCCGCTTTAGCCATCGGTGCACTAAGCTGGCTGAGGGTGGGCCTTGGTTTTCAAGGTACTCATGATTTGAGTGAAATAAATGAAAGTCATGATTCATCTGCTCAGGTTCGTGTAGGTTTTGAATTTGGTTCTCAGCGATCAGCCTTGCGAATAGGTATAGTCAGCGCTTATTTTATCGATTTTACCGAATACGAACAGGCCCAAAGCTATTACAATCTTGCTACTTCGAGAATAGTTAACAACTCAAATGTACAAGGCGACGCTTTTGAAAACAGTATTCAATTTCAGTATGAACATCGGAATGATTTGAGGTCAATTCTGTTGGTAGGGATAGTCAATGATACAGAGTTGCAAGAATGGTCTGCGAGGCTGTCATATTCAATTTCGCACCGGTGGATATTACCATATTTTCTATTACTAAGGGGCCAGTATGCTGAAACAAATTTCAGAACCTTTTTATCGCAGGCAGTTTTTGGCCTTAATATAAATATTATTGGCTGGATTCAGTTTCGATTCGGGTTCACCTTTCTAAATTATTACGAGCAATTCGATTTTGATGAGTCAAGAGCTTTGAGTTTCTTTGCATCGAGGCCTTCAACAGGCCTAGTTGCTCGACTTGCCAATGATTTAAGCTTTGAAATTGCTCTAGATAGGCAGAGTTTTGGCTATAATGAGGGCCTAGGGGGCGCTGGATCTAATCTTAACCTTCAATGGCAGATTAGTTATCGGTTACCTGGGTTTACCAACTCAAATAAGACCCTTCGTGGGGTTTCAAAAACACCGGCTTTATAAGTTCACATCATTAACCTTGGCATTAAAGTGAGAAAAGCATCGACATTGAGGCTTCAAAGCCTCCGGCTTTGAAAAGTTTTGCGGTACTGCCATACGAGTTAACCCCAGAAACAAACAGGGCATCATCATTTTTAAGGGCGAATCCCCAGCCTATAGTGAGTAGAACAACCATACTATCATCTACAAATCTGACGCCAGTGCGCAGATGAATGATATTGTCTACCCCGTAGCGGTAGATCGATTGAGAATCTGGGTCACGAATGCCAAAGTCAATTTTCGAACCTGAAGAATAGGCCAAGGCCATGCCACCGTGAAGGCCGATATCAGAAGTTATTGAATAGATATAGCGACCACCCAGGCCTGCTTTGAAACCACTGAAATTGAGGCCGAGGCCACCATGAATATCAAAATCAGATCGCGGCGCCCACGCTGTGGCCAGTGACCAGCCAAAGGGGGCTCCCCAGCCGGCTTCGTAGCCAATGTAAAATTTCGATGATGAGCTTTGTTCAGCACCCAGGGGAAAAAGGGCAGAGAATAAAATTGTAATGGTGAGAAATATGCTCTTGCGTGTCACAAGATCAGGGCAGGCGGGCTAAGATTAACGAAAAGTCATCTTTAAATTCAGCCCCATTGCCAAAGAAGCGCACTTCATCTTCGATGATCTTGGCAATTTCTTCACAGCTGAGGTGGGTGTTTTGTACAAGAATTCTTTCAAATCTTTCAATACCGAATTCTTCGTTCTGTGCATTTTTATGCTCAGTGATACAGTCTGAGTATAGAGCGAGTAGGGTGTCTTCGAAATATTGAAAGCCCTTCTGGCTGAAACCATCACTAAAGGGAATGCCCACCAAACCGCCAGTGGGTTCAAGTCGCATCGACTTGCCTGACTTAGAAATAAGCAGTGCGTCGGGGTGACCCCCATTGCAGAAAATTATACGGCGTTCTGATAAGTCTATGGTAGCAAATATTGCGGTTAAATAGTGGTCAGATTCTATGGGAATCAGATCGTCTGTGATACGCTGAATGATATCGGCAGGCTGTTCAGACCTGAGGTCAATTCGAGCCAGCGACATATTGATCATTGCGCCAACTAGAGCTGAGGGAACCCCATGGCCTGAGATGTCACCAAGAAAGATAAACATTGACTCTTTGCCGGTCATGCCAAAGTGATAGAGGTCACCTGAAACTGCTGATGCGGGCAGATAGCGTATGGCCAGGTCAATGTTCTCGAGAACCTCTGATGGGGGTAAAAGGCTTTTCTGAACTTCAGAAGCCATGGCGAGTTCGAGGTCAATGATACGCTGCTTTTCACGTATTTCTTTTGTACGTTCTTCAACCTTGATCTCTAGATTATTAGCATATTCTTTGAGTTCTTCATTGGCCTTGGCGAGATCTTGCTCAAGCGCCTCTATTTTG
>CAZHLC010000804.1:0-2449 GCA_964532545.1 uncultured Leptospiraceae bacterium
GGTGAGCAGAGCCGACGGCTAAAGCGGCCTTTTAGGCCTGCCTCGTGCTTTTTAGGCTTCAATGCTCTGACCGCAGGTTGTTTGCAACAACTTGCTAACTTAACTGCTCAAGGGTTTCGAGGTTCTTTTTGATTTCGCTGTTATCTGCATCAAGCTCAAAGGCCCGGCCAAAGGCTTCGCGGGCTTCAGGGTAATTTTTTAATTTGGTCAGGGCTATGCCCATGTTGTTCAAAGCCTCTACATAGTCGGCCTTGAGCTCAAGAGCCCTCTTTGAATACAGCAACGCTGAATCATAATTATTGGCCTTAATCTCGATGGCAGAAAGCCAGAAATAGCTTTCAGCATTAGCCTCACTGAGGGCATTATATTCATGAAAATATGCTGCCGCCCTGGTGTAATTGGCGAGTTCATAGTGAACCAGAGCAGCCGTGCGCAACACTTCAAGATTCTTACTGTAAACATTGATGGCTGAGTCTAGCTTCGCGGCACCGGCCTGCTTTTGGCCCTCGCGCAGCAGACCATAGGCTTCTTTCACCTCATCAAGAAAGGCGGCATAATCGGGTTCAGACCCGATGATCAGCAGAGAAACATCGTCTGTCTGCTCGGTGCCCTGGGCAAAGTCTTCAAGGTCGGCAATGATTTGCTCAACCATTTCATGCACCGACAGGTGTGCCACTGCCTTGACCTTCTTTTCAAGTCGCAGCTGGCCGTAGTCTTCACCCTCTTGATTCTTTCTTTCAACAATGCCGTCAGTATAAAGCACCAGGCGATCACCACCACGCAGAGAATTTTTCTTCTCTGAATACGACTCTGAAGCATCTTCGAGGGCGCCAATAAAAAGACCTTCAGTGTCTAAAGCTTCAATAGTCGAGTCTTCACTGCGGGCAATCAGAGCAAACTGATGTGAGGCATTGGCGTAGGTAAACTGATGACTCTCATCGATGGTTATGTAGAAGGCGGTGAGATAATCTTGTGTAGTAATAAGGTTAACCAGCTGATCGTTCACCTGACGAAAAATATGCGCCGGCGAGTCAGTATCAGCCCCGGCTGCACCAAAGGCCACCTTGGCCATGGTGGTAATCAGCGCTGCCGGCACACCATGTCCTGAGACGTCGGCCATAAGCACCCCGAGCTTGCCCCCGCGAATATTAAAAAGATCAAAATAATCGCCCGAGACGGTTTCCATAGCCTTCCAGTACGAGGCGATCTTCAGGCCATGCCAGTCATGGCTGTGCTGGGGAATAATACCCTTCTGAATCTCGGCTGCAAAGTTAAGCTCCATCTTCATTTCTGAGTCTTTGCGCTCGAGCTGGGCATTAACGGTTTTCAGTTCACGGGTTCTTTCTTCGACTTTTAACTCAAGGTTCGACTGGTAGTCTTTGATTTTACGGGCGGCATCAACCACCCCGGTCGCAAGGTTTACAAACTCGCTGTCAAGCGACTGGGGAAACAGCAGCCCCTCGCCACCGCTTTTAAGGTCACTGACGGCAGCCTCGACTTCTTTGAGCGAATTAAAAATTATCTGAAAGACCAGGTAGGCCATCAGCATTGAAATGATAATCGCAAAAATTGAAAACCCCAGAACTGACGAAAGATTATCGCGGTTATAGTATGTCAGGGTATTTGAAATATAGAGTGCCACCACAAAGATAATCAGAAAGAAAAACATCTTCAAACGAACAGTCGATAGTGCCCGGTCTTTGAACTCGATACCTTTTTCAGTCATCAGACGTTTACACTCAGCGCGCATTTTACCGGTAATCAGTTCACCCAGTATGAAACTGATTACGCTGTGAATCAGGCTCACAATCAGAAACATGATACCACCATTGATAATTGCAGTGGTGTCATAGTGAGCGTAGTAGACCGCAACCACCAGCAATACACTGGTAATCACACCCACATAGAAAAGTGCAGTAAGGGTATTGTTTACCGGCAGAACAATCAGCGCACGCAGAAGAGTTTTGTATTCAAAGGGTGTCAAATCATCACGAATATGAAAACGCGGCGTTGTCATGATCAGGCTGTTAACCGCCCGCACACTGCGGGTAAAACCACCAAAACCCAGCTTTGCAAACAGGCCAAACTGGGCCCCATGCATGAGCCAGGTGGCGATCAGGGTCAACCAAAGAGTGTTCTCAATTTCGGGTGTAATGGGGATATTTATTGCGGCGGCAAAATAGAAGCCAAAGACCAGGGCCAGAATCGATGAGATACCCGAGGCAACGGCCACAGCGATACCATATGCTGTGAAACGGCAGAATAGGTTGAGAATAAATTCGATAAGCTTGCCCATGAGAATTTGTCGAATGACCTCTGCAAATTATGTAGTTAATTCTCGCTGTCAAAGTTTTTTGACATGAAACAGCTCTGACAGATATGCCACTAAAGAGCATTTTCGTGGGCATCGCACACTGAAACAGATAAAAGAATTGTCATTGCATATACG
>CAZHLC010000805.1:0-2438 GCA_964532545.1 uncultured Leptospiraceae bacterium
GAAGGCGGCTAAGGCCGTCTGTGATGCCTATGTGGGGCTGCGGGGCATTGAAGAGCTGGTCGATGACTGTGTGAACTATTTAAAGAAGGGCCTGGCATGAGTACATTAACTAAAAGCAAGTTTATTGAAAATCCCTATCTTGATCAAGATCACCGCGAATACTATGATATGATTTATCGTTTTTCGCGCGATGAGGTTTTGCCCTCGACTCTTGAGCGCGAAGAATCAGCAAAGTGGAATCATGAGCTCTGGCAGAAAGTGGGCGAGGCCCAGTTAGCCGGTCTCACCATACCTGAAGAGTATGGCGGGCAGGGGGCTAACTGCTACCAGGGTTGTCTGGCCGGTGAGGCCATGGTGGCCGGCTCGGCCGACAGTGGTTTTATGTTATCATGGGGTGCGAGCTTTATTATTGGCGCCATGCCCATTGTACTTTTTGGCACTGAAGAGCAGAAACAGAAATATCTGCCAGGCATTGCCTCGGGCAAAACCATGGCCGGCCTTGGTTTAACAGAGCCTGGTTCTGGTTCAGATGCCGCGGCCATGGCCACTTTCGCACAAGAAGGCAACGGTGGCTTTATTATGAACGGCTCGAAGATGTTTATTACCAATGGCTCAATTGGCCAGGTTTTTACAGTGATGGCCCGCACCAAAAAGTCGCGGGGCCCCATGGGCGTGTCGGCCTTTATCGTTGAGCGCGGCTTCAAGGGTTTTTCAACCGGCAAGGTTCTGAAAAAGCTGGGGCATCATACCTCAGATACCGCCGAGTTGATTTTTGAAGACTGCCATGTGCCCCGTGAGAATCTACTGGGGCCCCTGCATTCAGGTTTTATGCGCATCGGCCGCTCAACCCTCGAATGGGAAAGAGCAGCATTAGGTGCAGGCAACGTAGGCGGTATGTCATTCAGCCTGCTGCATGGCCTGCGCTATGCGCAAGAGCGCCAGCAGTTTGGTAAACCCATTATCGATTTTGCGGCCATTCGCGAAAAACTGGTGAAGACTTTCATTTATATGCAGTCGTCGCGGCGCTATGTATATTACCTGGCCCGCAAAAAAGACGAAGGTTTCGATCTGCCCATGCAGGCTTCAATCATTAAACTGATTTCAGGTGAGATGGCCGAAGAGGTGGCCTCTGAAACAGTACAGCTGCATGGTGGCTACGGCTACATGAAAGAGTACCACGTTGAGCGTATCTATCGTGATATCAAACTGAGCACTATCGGCGGCGGAACTTCAGAAGTGCAACGCAGTATTATATCAGCCACCTACCCGGGTGGGGCTAAGTGGCAGGCGGCTCTTGATGCTCTCAAAGGTGGGTTCACCCCAGAGCGGGCGGCGAGCGCCTATGGCAGTGATCTTGCGGGCGAGCTTGGTCTACTTGAGCAGCTGCATAAGCTGGTTGATGAGACCGGCGAGCGGGTGAAGAAGGCTAAGTCACAGCTGTATTCTTTTGCCTTTGCCGATGTGCTCAGCATTCTCAGCATTCTGCACCAGAGCTATTTTGATGTGGCGGCCGAGCTTGATGGGTACCCCCGCGATTCGCGTAAACGTGACTTTGCGCTGCTCACCAATTTCTTGCTGACTAAATACGCTAAATCAATTCAGACTCTGGCGCCCCTCAGTGAAAGCGCTGCCCAGATGATCTGTATGATTCTGGCTATGAAGCCCGTTGATCATCTTATTGATGATTGCATTGACGATTTAAAGCAGTTATCATAGTGTAGCGGTACCCCCTTTGGGGGCGAAGCTATGACTTATCATAACACCTACTATGCTTTAAGACATGGTATCAGCACTGCTAACGAGCAGCAGCTGGTGGTCTCAGACCCAGACAATGGGGTGAGCTCGTATGGTTTAAGTGAAGCGGGAATTTCTGACTCGAAGAAGAAGTTCGAGTTATTAAAGTCAAAAGTTCCCTTTGAAAAAACAGCGGTCGTCTGCATAACCTCAGATTTTGCCCGGGCGAAAGAAACGGCTGAGCTCTTTTGTGAGGTTTTCTCATTAGAGAAGCCAATTATCGACCAGCGCCTGCGCGAACGCTTTTTTGGTGATTTTGAGCTGCAGTCTTCTGAAAACTACCACAAAATCTGGGCCTTTGATGAAAACAGTGCCGATCACACTGAGTTTGGCTGCGAGTCTTCACATTCTGTGGCTACTCGAATCAGGGCCCTGATTACAAACCTTGAAGAAAAATATCAGGGCCAGAGTCTGGTGTTAGTTTCTCACGGCGATACCCTGCAGATTACCCAGACTGTTTTTAAGGGCATCGCGCCCAATCTGCACCGCAGTCTGCCCCACTTGAATAATGCCGAGCTGCGGCGCTTGAATTGATTAATTGGCGGTCGCCTGCAAACCCTCAGCCTCAGTAAGCAGATACTTCTCTCCAATCATTCCATTAGGAAAAAGATTAATCGAGGTGCTCTCGGTTGAGTTGAAGTTCC
>CAZHLC010000806.1:0-2435 GCA_964532545.1 uncultured Leptospiraceae bacterium
ATGTCACCGCTGGCCTGTTCTTTTGCTGTGGCAATGGCCGCGGTTTTACCCTGATTCTTCTCATGATTGAAGAACTTGATCTTGGCCGATTTAATTGATTTTACCACCGCTTCGGTGTTGTCTGTTGAGCAATCATTTACAACAATGATTTCATAGACATCTTTAAGTTTAAGCAGCTTCTTTAGAATTTCTTCAATGGTGGCCTCTTCGTTATAGGCCGGCATCAGTACACTCAATCGAAATTTATTCTGCTTCATTGGGGTCACCCAGTTCTTTCTGCATGTCTTTGAACACCAGACGGTCAAAACCGAGAAAGTTAATAATGATTACGGGGGCAATGCTGAACACGGTGGCGAAGAACCAGTTTAAACCCATATAGTCGAGGCCGGCAAAGGTGGCAAAACGAATCACCAGGCCAATGCTTGAAATCACATGAAAAAGAAAGAGCTTTCTGAAAAACCGCGACCAGTCTCTCTGCCAGGTAATGAAGTTATGCAGAAAGAACCCGAAGATAAGGGCGCCTTCGGTAACCAGAACGTTGGTAAGATTTCTGTTTAATGAACTACTGCGGGCAATTTCAAAAGAAAAGGCTGCCTTCGCAAGCAGCATATTAAAAGCAAAGGTGAGACTACCGCTAAGGGCAAATCTTTTCTTAAGCGCGAGGTTTGACAGGGTTGCGTTTTTCAAACGTGAAATCATTGTTCTTTTCTGATGAATTTTCTTTTAAAGACACACTGTCAACTCGGCCTTGTTTGGCCCTAAGGCTGTTATCAAATGGTTTTCTCTGAAAAGTGGCAACATCAACTCGTTGGCAAGGGCAACAAAAACGACATTCTCACGGTCTTGCTCTGCCTGGTGGCCGGTACGCTGCTCAGGCTGATCTGGCCTGCAGATATGGAATTCAAAACTGATGAAATCTATATGTTTGAAGAAGCGCAGAAGGTCATCAGGGGTGATATACCCCTGCCCCTGCTGGGTATGGATAGCGGGGGCGGCTTTAAAAACCCGGGCTTCAGCATCTGGGTATTTGCCTTCTTTGCCCGGTTTTCAGACGACCCTGTGGTTATGGTACAATGGGTTCAGGGTGTCAACGTGGCGGTACTCTGGGTCTGGTTCTTTTATGTGCTAGCCCGTTTTCATGATAACGAGCGCACTATCTGGCTCTACGGTCTGGCGCTCATGGCGGTTTCGCCCTTCGCTATTCTTTTCTCTCGTAAGATCTGGGCACAAGATGTGTTGCCCCTGTTCACCTTAATCATTCTGCTTGGTTACATGCACCGCCGCAGTCTGGTCTGGGCCTTCATCTGGGGGGCTGCTGGTGCACTTATCGGGCAGTTGCATATGAGTGGCTTTTTCTTTGCTTTCGGGCTGGTGCTCTATGCCCTGTGGCATGATAAAAACCACGGGCCCTTTCAATTCAAAAGCTGGCTCGCCTGGTTTGTGGGTAGTGTGATTGGGTCGCTGCCATTGCTGCCCTGGTTACAATACCTTGCCGCTAACAAGTCTGGTTCAAACTATCTCTTTTGGGAAATCTTCACCTTCAAATTCTTTACCCAGTGGTGGGGCACTGCCTTTGGTATCAATCTCAAAGAGTACCTGGGTAACGCCTTTGCCCCGGGCTTTCTGCCCGAGCCTCGTATTGGTGAAGTACCCACCTTTCTGGTTGGCCTCGCACATTTACCCCTTTTTGCCCTTGCTCTATACACGGTATCGGTATTTCTTTACTGCCGTTTTAAGGCTCGGCATAAACTGCCCAATCTTGCTATTCGTTCGCCACAGCTGGTCTCGCTGCTCTGGGCGACGGCCATTGTGAGTGGCATTGTGTTTACTCTTTCTGGTTACAGTGTTCATGCGCACTACATGATTGTGTACTATCCGCTGCCGTTTTTATGGTTCAGCCTGCTTTATGCTGATTATCGCAAACTGTTCAAGCTGATTCTGATTTGCCAATTGTTTATCTCAGCCAGTTTTATCTGGTATGTGCACCGCAACGGGGGAATTGAAGGCGCAGATTACGGCAAATCTTACCGTTTACAGAAATATAAACCCCCCCGGGCCAGGTAAAATTTCCCTTGAAAACTGCGCCCGCTTTTTCATATTAAGGGAATGCTGGCGGGGGTTTCAAAGTTAGACATTGCAACTGAACTTACCAAAGCCGAGAGAAGTTCAGTATTCATTACCGCTGCTCTTAAGTATCTCGAAGCCCAGCGCGGGCCCGATATTTTCGATGAGCTTGTAGGGCAACTGGGTCTTGACCGCGATGCACCTGAGTTACAGCGTCTGTTTGAAAAAAACAGTATGAACTCATATCAGCTTGAGGCTGCGATTTTTGAAAGCTGGCTCAAATATTTTGATGGTGATCGCGAACAATTTCGCCTGCTGGGCAAAGAGTAACCAGCCTTTTAGATTTTACAATTCAACAATCTATTGCAAAG
>CAZHLC010000807.1:0-2425 GCA_964532545.1 uncultured Leptospiraceae bacterium
CCGCTCACCGTGTCGAGCCTGAACCACCAAGTCCGCGATGGACTGGCAATGCATGGACAGGTCTACAATCTGATTATACCGCAGGCCCTGAGAACTGCTCAAACTGGTCATCAACTGGTGGTGCGGGCCGCCGGGGAACAGCAAACGCCACAAACGCAACCTTTCTGAATAATACTGGTGGTGCAGAAACTCTGATCTGCAGCAGCTCTATTAAGCTTGTATGTATTGAGCAACCCAATAGCTGAGCCAGAAGAGCTTGGCACCATCTTAAATAATTCAATTGTGGCCTGAGTGAAGGCCAGAGAGATTTCTATAAAGCTACCTTCAATGAAGATCGGGGCGCTGGCTTTTGGCGATAAAAAGAACCCGCCCATTCTGGCCCTGCATGGCTGGCTTGACAATGCAGCCAGCTTCGCCCGTCTCGCACCGCTCTTAAAAGAGTACTATGTGATATCGATTGATTTTCCTGGCCATGGTAAATCTGACCATTACCCCTTTGGTCGCTTCTATCACTTTATTGACTATGTTTACATTGTAGATGCCATCATTAAACAACTTGGTTATGACAATGTTACTCTGCTGGGCCACTCAATGGGTGGCGGGGTTGCCACTCTCTACACCGGCACTTTTCCTGAAAAGGTGCAAAAACTGGTGTTAATTGAAGCTCTTGGGCCACTTTCTGCCAATGCAGTCAAGGGCCCCGAAAGTATGGCCCAGGCAGTCAAAGATATGCACCAGGTTAAATCGAGACCCAGCAAGGGCTTTGAAAGCCTGAAACTGGGGTTAAAACTGCGCAAAATGGCCGGGAAAATCTCAGATGAGGGTGTCAAACTACTGGTAGAGCGTGGTGTAAAGAAACGTGGGAAAAAGTATTACTGGGCCCGTGACCCCAAGTTGACTCTGCGCTCACCTCTGCGTATGACCGAAGCCCAGGTAAACAGTTTTCTAAAAAAAATAAAATGCGATGTATTACTGGTAATTGGCGATGAGGGCTATGAATTCGTAAAAAAGCAAATGCACCAGAGAGTCGGCAAAATTAAGAACCTGAAGCTGGCTCATCTAACCGGTGATCACCACCTGCACCTTGACCACCCCCAGGCGGTAGCTCAGAAAATATTAGACTTTATGGGTTAGTCTCAGCCAGAGCTTTCTCTAGTTTTGCAAAACGCCCATGATCATCTACACTCTGGCGCAACTTTTCAAGTAGCTCATTTGCTTTCAGCTTATTGTCGAGCTTAACATAGACTTTGGCCAGATTGTAGAGTGCATCTGGGTTTGAGGGTTCAAGCTGCTGAGCCTTTTCAAGCTCTTCAAGAGCAAGATTGAGCTGGTCTTTTTTATAGAAGCAGTACCCCTTTACAATATGGGCCCGGGCGTTCTCTGGCTCTAGATTGAGGCACTCATTGATATATTCAATGGCTTCGTTTATTTTGGAGGCCGCTGACAGGTATTGGCCCAGAAAGTATAGAATTCTGGCGTTACCCGGGTAAAGCATATTGGCGATTTTGAGGGCATTGGTAGCATCTCGCACTTTACGTTTTTTAAAACTGTCGCGGGCATTCTGAATGAACTCTTCGGCACTTCTTTTCTCTGTGGTTACCACATCTTTGTTCAGCTTCTCCATTCGTTGGGCCAGCAGGCGGGCTAGAAAGAGACCGTAGTATGGCAGCTTTTTGATATTTTCAACAAATTCTTCTTTGCTGAGCTTGATCAGGGTACTGTCGTTATCGGCCTGAACCGTGGCTGTTCGTTCATTGCCCAGAAGAAAGGCCATTTCACCAATAAATATATCATTGGGTAGCAGATGGGCGTAGCGTACGCCATTCTGGTCTAACACATTGAATGCCCCGCTGACAATATAAACCAGAAAGTTTGAAACTTCGCCCTTGCGAAAAATGATCTCACCTTCACGGTAGTGAATTTCATCTTTATTTCTGAATATTTTGGGGCGCAGATTGCTGGTGGCCTGCTGGTGGCGAATGTCGAACATTGCGTCATTACCCTTCTCATTGTAGCGCAAATTCGCTACAACCTCATAGGTCATGAGAATGCCCCGGCCATGGCTCATGCTGTGCCCCGGGTTTTCTATGGCCAGCTCACTTTTGCGGGCCCGCCAGTCAAAACCCTCACCTTCGTCGCGTATCGAGAAGGTCGAAAACTCTTTATGGGTTTTAAATGAAACGTAAACCCGGCGTTTGGCAATTTCTGGGTCTTGGTTTTTTTCAGCGATGAGATCAAAAACAGTTTTACCTTCACCGAGGGCTTCGGTTTTCTCATCAAAACCAATGCCGCAATTGCCATGCTCGATGGCGTTCATGATCATTTCAACCAGAGCATTTTTGAGTTCGCGTTTGGTTTCTAAACTCACCAGATTTGCATTATAAAAGTAGAGCGAGATCAGGTTGGCATAAACATTGACCTCGTA
>CAZHLC010000808.1:0-2418 GCA_964532545.1 uncultured Leptospiraceae bacterium
AGCTGACCGATTTTTTAAAAGCTCTATACTTTCTCAAAACTGGTAATGAACCCGGTGGTTTTTCAATTCTGAAAGATCTGGCAGTGGCCGAATTTGAGCAAGATGGGCCCCTGACCAAAGCTCTGCAGAATAATGCAAAGTATCTGCTGGGTAATATCATGGGCCGGCAGAAAAAATGGAAGTCGCAACTGAAAAACTACAGCACCATAGAGTTCGCCAGTTTTTTAGAAAAAAACCCATGGTTTCTAAAAGAATACAATTATCTATTGCGCTATCTTGGCAAAAAGAAAGAAGCCACAGCTTTTCTCAGTAAATATGAGAAAAGAGTTATTAATTAGAAAATAACCTGGCGGTGCAGGTTAACATTGTTTATTTCTGACTTTTCTGGTATATCATTGCCCGAGTCAACTTCAACCAGTACGGTATATTCACCCGGGGTGGTGGTAATCAACCCAGGAACATTAATTGACATAACCACCCACGCGCCCTGGGCCAATGAGATGTAATCAGAGCCATTAAAGCTTGAACTTTGATAGAGCATAATATCAGCGGGGTCTAACGCTGTATCATTAGTAGAAAGATATATTTTATAGTAAAATAACTCGGGGTTCAGGTCAGCGTCGCCTTCATTCTTTATATGAAAAGATACATTGCCTGTGCTGAGGTTGGCGCTCACACTATTGGGTAGCAGGTCAATTAAATCAGGCCTTGGTGTCACATTAAACAGGCTACTTGTGAAAATATTATCTGCCTCATTAGTTTCTTGTATCAATTGGTCATCATCAGCCCGTATTACGATGCGATAGTCACCAGCTGCAGTATTAGAGGGTATAGTAATGGCTGCACTTAGAGATATAAAATTACCAGATAGCAGCGATGAGAAGCTGTATGTCTTGAGGTACCTTTCGGGCAGGGTGTCTGAATTCAGAAAGGCCCGAACAGAAAAACTATGGGTAACATCGCTTCTGGTGTTATTACCAACAGTGACATTCGTGCTGACAACCTCACCATTATTGACAACACCGCCAATGTCGTCGGCATACATTTGAATATTTGCGAATTGGCTACCAGCCTTTGAAGCCCCATCGGTAGTCAGCAAATCACCCTGCCCCAGTAAATCGGTGGCATTGCCACATTGCACAGCCAATGTAACCATCACTAGCGGCATCAAAAAACACCTTGCAAATGAGTAGTATGTTTTAAATCGTAGTTTCACCCTGCAATTAGTTCCAACGTTAATTAGACGAATTAAAATTCGAACAGTCAACAATTATTTAGTTTACAAATGATACATTTCAGGTTGCGATTCAGTGGGTAGGCTATGTATAATTGTAGTAAACAATTAACATTTGATTTCCGATAAATAAAGATATTAATACCTTTTTGGTATAAAAAAGGCTTTGTGAGGGCAAACCAGCTTAATGGATAACAATGAGACTACCACTGAGTTAGATCTCGATATTGATGACGCACCTCTGCTTGAAGAGTTGCCTGATCTGCCCTTGCCCGAAGAACCTTCAATTGAAAACCAACCACCAGAACCACAAGTGGCCGCAGCAACTGACTCACCTCTTGAACCACCGTCATTAGACGACCTTGATCAAGAAACAATTATAGAAGAATTTGGCGATTCGGGCGCTGAAGCAGTGATTCCAGAAGCCCCGGTTGAAAACATTCCTGAAACACCTGAGCCCATGGCTGTAGAACCAGCACTGCCAGAATTAAACGATGAGCCACCTATCGAAGAGCCGCCAGCAGAACCACTGGCTGCGCCTGAGGCTCAGGATAATGTTTCAACCGCCGCCCCCTGGGTAGATGAAATCATGTCATCTGAAGACCTGCCCAGCGATGAGCCTGCCATTGATGAAATTGACTCGATGCTCACCGGTGACAGCCCACCAGAACCTGAACCAATTGATGCCAATGATGATATAGATGACCTGCCCCCACTCGAATTGCCCGATGAAGAAGATTTTTCACTGGCGGCAGAACCTGTATTAGAATCGCCTACTCCCGACATCGAACCCCCTACCCTCGAAGAATCAAGTATAGATGCTGCAGAAGCAGAAAGTGGGTTTGACGACACCCCTGTTCCTATACCTGATGAAGAGATTGCTCAGCCAAAGAGTATTGCATCATCAAGTGAATCACCTGTTGCTGAACCCGCAGATAGCCTGCTAGAAGGTGATGAAGCCGAACCCATAGCGCTTTCTGATGATGAACTAGATGGTGTGCTTGCTGATACAGATATTGAAGAAGCACCTACTGAAGACCTACTGGCCGGCGATGAAGCCGAGCCTATTGCACTTTCTGATGATGAACTAGATGGCGTGCTGGCTGATACAGATATTGAAGAAGCACCTGCTGAAGACCTGCTGGCTGGCGATGAAGCTGAACCCATTGCCCTATCTGATGACG
>CAZHLC010000809.1:0-2417 GCA_964532545.1 uncultured Leptospiraceae bacterium
CAACAGTAGCGCAGCCAGGCTACCCAGGTAGCTTAGCCTTTTATATTTCACGGTCAACCACAGCAACCATAGGCTGAGCAGGCCCACCATGGGGGCCATGACTGGCCGGGTCGCGATGGCCAGCCCGGCGCTCAGCCCCACAAAGGCCCAGCTGAGTACCTTACGATGGTTCAAGCAGGTGAGCAGGCTGAAAAACATTGAATAAAAGACGATGGCCAGAGTGGTATCGAGAAGCTCGCCTGAAAAATAGACTGCTGGCCAGAGAAATGAAACACTGAGAGTACTTAGAATTGCAGCGGTATGACCGAAGAGCTTTCTAGTGGCAAAGAAAATAAACAGGCAGGCCGCAGCTGACAGAAGGGCCTGCAATACAAGTACACTGAGATGCGAGCCCCCCAACTTGTATACTAAGGCTAGAAAATAATAATACAGAGGGGCACGCCAGTAGGGGGCCTCTACATAAGAGCCATGGGCTGCAATATGCTGGGCCAGTGCCTGGTTGGTGCGCGAATCAAGGGTGGGGGTGTTAAACAGTACATTATCATGTACCTCAAAAACGAAGCAGAGGCGTACTACCAGGGCCAGTAAAAACAAAATCAGGGGAGCTCTCAGTTTCATTCTGCTTGCTGCTTCAGCCTCTCGGCTATTTGTTTTTTTAATGAAGTCAGCTGGTTCTGGTTGCTGTAAAGCGGGTAGACCTGGCTGATTTTTGCAGCAGCTGCTCTCAACAGCTCTGTATCATCTACGTTGAGAGCAAAATAGGTTGCAATATAGAGGTGGTTGCTGTAGACCTTGTTCGCCTGCTCAATCAATCTGGTGGCCTCAGCCACTTTCTGCTGCCTCAGCAAAGACCGGTAAAGTAGCAGTAGCACTCTTGGGTTCTTAATTCGCTGGCCCAGTAGCCGGCGGCACTGTATTTCAACCCAGCGATGTTTACCCAGCTGTTGGGCTAACTCTAACTTGCGAATAAAGAACTTGAAACGTTTGTGATCAGTGGCCCCCGCCATGCGCCGTTCTAACTCGGCCATTAACCTTTGCCGTGGCCCTTTGTGAGGTTGGTTTGCTAATTGATTTACCATTTCATCGATGATGTAGGTGTATTTCTGCTCGCTATAATTCAATGCGTCACTGTTGCTGATCACGGCGGCTATTAGCAGAAAAGCAGCGGCCAACGGGGCCCTGCTATGCCATGGCTTTCTTTGCCACAACAGTTTTACCTGTTTCACCAGAAATAAAACGGCATAAGCACCAAAAGGTATCAGCAGAAACAGCAGCCCCAGGCGACTGCGGCTATTAATAAAGGTTAATAAGAGAGGAACCAGAGCGCATAAAAAAAACAACCACATGGTTTGAAAGCGGCGTCTGCTCAATTGCAGAAACACACCCAGTAAAACCAGGGGTATGAGTATCGCGCTGCTGACGAAGGCAATATAGCGCAACACCCACGATTCGTGATCATGCAGATACTGCAGGTCGCGGTTATTGGGGTATTCATAGGCCTGCAGAAGAAAAAGAGCCTTCTGGCCATAGAGCTTGAGAGTTTGCCAGGGGTTGTGGGTAATATAAAAAAAAGCACGGCTGCGATAATGTTCTGCAACCTCAAAGGCGCGGGGGCGCCGCTGTAACTTTTGATACATTGTAAGATGTGCCTGGCGATAGTTGGCACCCACCAGCCAGGGGTCTTCTGCCACCTTCATACCAGTTTCATGTAAAGGTAGATCCCGCTCTTCAATGGAGAAAACCGGGTCTTTGCCATTGGCCTTCGCCCAGTGCCCCTGGTTCAACAGAATATTGCTGTAGGTATAGAGACCCCAGGTGTTATCTTTACTCACATTGTGGCCAATGATGAAACCCAATACCGATGCTATGGGTATAAAGAACAACAGGGCCTGCTTTAGTCGAGCAAGATCTTTCGATTTTAGATAGCGCCACACATAGAGAACAGCCAGTGCCGGCAGAAAGAGTATAAAGAGAGGCCGACTCAACAGGCTCAGGGCAAATAGGCTGCCGGCCAAAACCCACTTGACTTGGCTGCGTGAGTTTACACAGAAAAATACATAAAAGAATAGACTGAAAGTAAACAGGGCCAGCGAAGTATCAAGGTACTCTGCACTGAAATAAACCCCCGGCCAGTAGAACCCTGCGAGTATTGCAGAAAGAAGGGCCGCTCTCTTGCCCAGGTAGCGCAAAGTTACCAGACTGAGCAGACCCACAGCCAGGCTATTGAGAACAATCTGTACGATTCTCACCACATTATGCTGATCATTGCCAAAGAGCTTATAGATGAACCCGATCAGATAAAGGTTCAGAGGCTGTCGCCAGAAAGCCCTCTCAGGGTAGGCGCCATGCTCGGCAATGTAGCGGGCCAGCTGGTCATAGGTGAATGAATCTAAGGTTAGAGCTGTGAACAACGGGTG
>CAZHLC010000810.1:0-2416 GCA_964532545.1 uncultured Leptospiraceae bacterium
CCCGATTCAGGCGGCTTCTCATCTTTTATTACAACTACTGGTGGCACCTGGGCACTGGCCGGCAGTTTCACCAGCACAGGCACTGGCGCAGTTAATTTTGCCGGCACCCAGTTTGACTTTAACGGTGCAGGTGCCTCAACCCAGACCATCAACTCTGTCGCTACCACAGATTTCAATGACGTCACCTTTGTAGACGCAGGTGCGGCCCGCAATATTCGTTTTGTGAACACTGCGGTATTCGATGTTCTGGGTGATTTCGATGCCAATGGCTCGAATACGAATATCCTTACTATTGACACAGATTCAGCTGGTGTAGCCTCAAACCTCAATGTAACCGGCACAGCTACCGCCAGCTATGTCAGCTGCCGCGACAACAATGCATCGGGCGGCTCGCAAGTAATAGCTACCAACTCATCTGAGGTGGGTGGCTCATGCTCTGGGGCCCCCGGCGCAAACTGGAACTTTGGCCCCTTTACCTTCTACAGTATTGCAACTGGCAATCACGATACTGCTGCCACCTGGTCAATGACGGGCTGTGGCGGCGGTGTAGCCCCAGTTGCCCCCACCGCAGCAGACAGCTGGGTCGTATGTAACGCCCAGACGGTTACACTCAATTCTGCAGCCACAAACAGCGGGTTGGCGATTCAAGCAGGTACCCTTGACACAAGCGCAGCTAATAACTACGCCCTGACTATCAACGGCACTCTTGATATCGGTGATACAGTGGCGGGCGCTGCTACTCTCAACGCAAACGCATCGACCATCAGCGCCACCGGCAACATCACCCGTAACGCCGATGGTACATTTAACCGGGGCACCAGTACGGTTCATCTCACAGGTAATAATAGCTTCACCGGCTTCGATGGCACTACAACCACGAACACCTTTTACAATCTAACCCTCGCCGATGGCGGTAACACCAACCTTATTACCCAGCCGGCCGATGTGAACGTATTTAACGTATTCACCATCAATGGCGGCACCCTCAATACCGGCGGCGGGCTCAGCTTCATACTGCATAACGATGCAGGCTCAGCCACCACCACCCCGCTCAGCGTAATTGGCGGCTCAGCCGAAACTGGCGGCCACAGCTATGAATACCGCTTTTCAAAAGACCCCAATGGCATTGTAACTGGCCGAACCTACAATAATAACGGCAACGTAATTGTACGCACCACCGGGCCTAACGTGAAGGCCTCATTAAGCGCCAACCTGACCCTCGCCCAGGCTGGCACCTCACTGATTATTGATACACCCAATGCCGGTGGCGAATTAGACACCACCGTGGGCAACTTCTCGATTACCGCCCCCAACATCAACGTGGGTGATGCCGGGGCTAACAACCAGGGTGTACTGCGCTCAAATGCTTCTACGGTCACCGCTACCAACGTGGTTGTAAATGGCGGCGCCTCAACCAATGGCGAGATCTATGCCGCAGGCACCTGGAACATCGCCAACACCTTCGATCATTCAACCAGCACCACCGGCACCATTGATTTGACCGGTTCAACCTTTGTTTTTAACGGTAACATCGCCAGCCAGCTCATTTCGGGTGATACCGACTTTAATAACCTGACTATAACAAACCCAACAGCAGGCTTGAAAGAACTCAACATTGGCGATGGCAACACCATACAGGTGGCTGGCGACTTCAACGCTTCGGGTGCAGGCACCTATGCAACCAGGCTGCTGATTCGCTCGGTCACCCCGGCCACGACCCATACCCTGCGAATCAACGGCACCATGAATGCCGCAACCCAGTGGCTGGCTGTGCGAGATTCGATTGCTACCGGCTCTACTTATGCCACAACCATCTTTAACGTAGCCGACCAGGCCTCGCGCAATAACTTTAATACTGGCAACACAACCAACTGGTTCTTAACACCTATTAAATTTTCTCGAGCCAATGCAAACTACGGCGTAAATACAACCTGGTCTGACGAGGGCTGTGGCAGCGGTACAGCCTCGGCGACTGCACCCACAGCGGCTGACAATGTGGTGATCTGCCCCGGCACAACTGTAACCCTGGCTAACCCGCAGAACGCTAAATCGATGCTGGTAAATTACACAGGTGCGGCCGGCAATGCGACCATCAACCTCAATGGTAACAACCTCACGATTGCAGACCCGGGCAACTCAGTGATGATTGAGAACCTGGGTTCAGTGCTTGGCCCACCAGAGAACCCCTCTGTTGCCAGACTACTGGCTACAGGGGCCGACCTTGAGGTGCGTAATGGCGGCATTCTACAGACCGGTGCAGCTGTTCGCTCACTAACCATTCGAAATGGTGGCAACTGGCAAGATGGCGGTAATGCCACTCAGGGCCAACTTACCGTGATTCGCGGGCAAGACGGTTCAAACAAAGCCCTCGTAATTGAAGCTGGCGCCACCCTGAACTTTACCACAACCTCAAATA
>CAZHLC010000811.1:0-2413 GCA_964532545.1 uncultured Leptospiraceae bacterium
ATCTGACACTTTAACAAGTGTGAGTGGACAGATAGCTCCGATGTTAAGTGGTAAAAGAATAAAAGATAAATTAACTACAGCAGGAGAGATAATCTATTGTGTAAGTAAAAGTGGTTTGATAAAGATGGAGAAGAACAACGTAAACAATATGTGGTATGTAATTCCTCGTATTGAGCTTGATGAAGATCGCCTCACCGGTGAACAAACCAGCAAAATCATCAAAAACCTGCGGGCCGAGATTAAAAAGACAGAGGGTTTTAAAAAGCTCAGACTATCAACCCAGATGTTTGGCTCTGATACTGGCTCGGCCCTTGAAATTCTGGTGCAAGAAGATGATAACAGGCAGCGCGACCAGCTGGCCAGTGAACTTTCTGAAAAGCTGCGCCAGAACCCCAACATCGGTTATGTTGAAATTGATAAGCCTGCCAGTGAATTTGAATACCGTTTAACCGCCAATAGAGCCTTAATTGATCGCCTCAGTGTAGACATTCGAGAGGTGCAGAACACTCTCAGATCGGCCCTCTCGGGCATTCTACTTTACCGTTTCTACGAAGACAGCGAAGAGAAAGATGTAAGGCTGCGCTTTGATCGAGAGGTGCGGCAAGATGTGCGCAAGCTGCTGTCGATACCCACCTCGAACAGTGCAGGTTACCAGATACCATTGCGCACCCTGGTTAAAGCCGAGCGCAAAGATTCTTTATCAGCTGTTGAGCGGGTCGACCAGCGGCGTATTCTGCGGGTGAATGCCGACATTAAACAGGGCAAAGTGATTACGCCACTTGAGCTGGCTGAGCAGCTAGAGCAGACAACTTTTCGTCAGCTGCGCAGAAAATATACCAGCGCAACCTTTGTTTTTGATGGCGAGGTGAAAAATACCCGTGAATCAACTTCGTTTTTTCAAACCGCAGTTATTTCAGTTATTCTGCTGATTTTTACCATTCTGGCAGTTCAGTTTAGATCTTTTTTTAAACCCCTGGTAATCATGGTGGCAATCATACCTGCCTGGGTATCAATTGTGTATGCCTTTTTGCTGCACGGAATAACTGTTTACGGTTTCTTTGCTGTAGTGGGCGCCCTGGGGCTTTCTGGTATTGTAGTGAATGGTTCAATCTTGCTGATTGACCGGGTAGCCCGCGGCTATGAGCCCGCCGCTTCACGTGAAGACATGTTTAGACAGATCGCCAGGCTGTCTTCGACCAGGCTGCGGGCGGTTTTTCTTACGACGGTTACCACGGTAGCTGGCCTGTTGCCTACGGCCTATGGTATCGCCGGTTACGACTCTATGCTGGCTGAAATGATGCTGGCCATTTCATGGGGCCTGGTGTTTGCCACCAGCGTAACGCTTCTGCTGGTGCCGGCCATCACCTCAATTGAGATTCAGGTAAAGCAGAGATTATGAAGTTTTTTACCCTGATAGTATTGTTGATGCCTGCGCTGTGGGCCCAGCCTGAACCGCAGCCACAAGCACAGAATGTTCTAACCTTTAAAACGTTTTTATCAAAAACACTGAAGCACGACCCCAGTTTTCAACGCCTGCTGCTGAGCCGGCTATACCTCAAGTATGCAGAAGATCTGGGGCTGCCGCCCTCTGACTTGCTGCTTGAAGTGCAGGCCGAATATGGTTTCTTTCGTGAAACCGAAGAAGACAGGGTTGTGTCTGACCCGGGGGCCCGGGTTACCCTGACAAAGTTGTTTCCGCAAACTGGTACCGAAGTTTCTGCTTCATATGCAAAAATTTCAGCTGCCACTACCGGCTTGAACCGCTATGTTTCAACCCTGGGGGTGCAGGTAAGCCAGTCGATCTTGCGCAACTCATTTGGGCGGTCCACTCGCAAATTAAAAAAGCAGATTCAAATTGAAACCAGGGTCGCCCGTCACCAGATTGTTGAGGCCTATGAAGACTATCTATCGTTCTTGCTGGTCATCTATCTTGACTGGTTTCGGGCAGAGAAGCGTCGTGAAGCTGCTTTGAAAACTCTGCAAGAAGAAGAGCAGGTGTACAAGCTGACCCTGCGCAAGAGGCGCCTGCGGGTGGCCTATAATGACGAGGTGCAGCGGGCCAATCTGGCCGTGCTGGTAGCAAAGGCACAGCTTGAGGCCGCCTCTGCTGAAGAATACAACCGCAAGCTGCAGATTGCCCAGCTTTCGGGTGAGAAGTTTGAGAACCTGGGAAAGTCTGTGGCCATTGACTTTGATAAATCATTTTCGAGGGTAAATAAAAAGCAGATTTCGCGTACCGAGAAAATTCTCAATCTGTTGAAAGTCGCAGGCATGCTCGAGCGTGAAATTGCAGCTGATGCGCTGCTGCCTTCAGCCAGGTTATTTGCAGGTTATGATGTTCTGTCACGGAATTTCAGTTTTACCCGCCCTGATCACCGGGTCTATGTTGGCCTTAACTTTGGTTTAAACTTTA
>CAZHLC010000812.1:0-2411 GCA_964532545.1 uncultured Leptospiraceae bacterium
CCTGGCAGAACATTCGTAAACAAGCTGAATTACATGAGTTAACGTATAGCTGGATTGTGAGGCTCTGCCTTTTTCGCTTCTTAAGAACACTGAAGCGCGATGCGAGAATGCATCAGGCACATCGAAGTGTGCGCTTCAAGCTTGCAATGAACGAGCAGCCGCTTCACCGGCATATGCTCTGCCTTTATGGGCGTGATGGAGATCATCTGCGAGTTGTAGCCGCACGCTTTGGTCTCAGTATTACCCAGTTTGTGCGGATAGCGGTCGAACTCGAGCTTGAACAGGTTTCACTTGAGTTGACTCAAGGGCTTGATGTTGTCAGGCATGGAACGAAGATCTTCATGGCGTTGTCTGGTATTGAAAAGCCTGTTATGGAATTCCATAACAGGCAGGTTGAATTTAAACACTATAGGCCCGGCTTTTACTGGGCATTTAAGAGACTAGAGCTATTACCCCCACCTAACCGGCGAAACGGTGGGCGAAGGCTCTGATCGTCTCATGATTCAGTATATGCACAAGTGAGCGCCAGGCACCTGTTGATAATTTTGGGTTTTGCCGTCTGGCCAGACGCAGAATCTGTATGTCATACCAACCAGCTTGCGCCATCAGGCTCAGTGACTTCAGCCCAATTGAGATATCGGGTACATCTGCCCGGGTGATATCACCATCGAGAAAGTCACGGGCAAAAGTTTTACTGAGTAAGAATGGCCTTGCCATGCCTATAACATCGGCTTCTTTGTTCTGTAAGGCCTTTTCGACAACTTCAAGACTGCGAAAACCCCCGGTAATCATAAGGGGAGCTTTACTGACTTTACGCACTTTACTCGCAAATTCAAGAAAGTATGCTTCTCGCTGCTGGGTTGATTTACTAATCTTTTTGTGATTAAAGAATGATGGGGTTTCATAATTGCCCCCTGAAACCTCGACCAGGTCAACCTGTAGTTTCTCAAGCATACTGATGACCTGTAGAGACTCTTTTTCTGTAAAGCCCCCTCGTTGAAAATCGGCAGAGTTAAGCTTGACCGTAACTGCGAAGGGCTGACTGCTATGTTGCGTTCTGTTTTTAATTTCAATTACAATTTCTTTTAAAAAACGGGCGCGGTTTTCAAGAGAACCGCCCCATTGATCTTCACGCCTGTTGGTAAGTGGTGATAAAAACTGTGATATTAAATAGCCATGGGCACCGTGTATCTGTATACCATCGAAGCCGGCCTTTTGTAGAATGGCGGCGGTTGTGGCAAAGCGGTTAATCTGCTCGCGAATTTCGATTTCTGTAAGAGGCCTCGGTTTTGCGTAGAGGCCCTGTTGTTTCAGTTGGATATTAGATGCCGAGATTGGTTTGCTGTTTACCAGTCTCGAGGTTTGCCGGCCAGAATTACTGATCTGGCCTATAAAGAGAGAGCCTGCCTGTTTAGCTGTTTCGGCCAGTTGAGCCAGAGCGTTCAACGCTCTTTCATCTTCGACAACGATATTGCCCCCTGACTCCAGGTAGCGGCGGTCGACCATGATATTACCAGTGATCAGCATTCCGGCGCCATTGCTGCCCCAGATATCATAGAGGTTGTGATGGTAGCCATTGGGGTTATGAGCGCCGGTCGCGCGGCGCTCAGTCATGGCAGCTTTGGCCAGTCGGTTCTGCATGGTTAAACCACAGGGTAGTTGAAAGCTGCTTTTAAGATTCTGCGTACTCATTATTTGATGCTATAGCTATTTTGAATATAGCTTGCCAACAAAAAGAAGTTCTTTTCTCTAGTTTGAGATGAAGTCTAAGCAAGAGCAAATCGACGGTCTGCGAGAAATGTTGATTACCGAGTCTGATTTGGCTTTTCTTCAGAAAGCTGACGACACTCTTGTGGCAGAGGTTCACAAAGAGATAAAAGAGTATATTGAGAGGCTAGAGCTGGCTCAAAAACCTCTTTTTCAAGTTATGGCATTGGCAACCAAGTTTATGCCAAATTTTATAATTACGAAGATCGCAAAAGATTACCTGACACCTTACGTGATGGCCCAGGTCTCTCAGTATCTAGAGCCCCGCGATGCAGCCAATCTTGGCAAGTCGTTCGGGGTTGATGTGCTGGCTCAGGTCGCTCTGCATACCGAACCGAAATTAACAGCGGTCATTGCTGATAAAATGGGGGTCAATTCGGTTTCAAAAATAGTAGATCAGATGATCAGACTTGACTTCTTTCTCAGGCTTGGTGAGGTTTCAGATGTGCTCAGTCTACCAATGTTGTTGCAATTAACAGATCGAATTCAAAACCCGACACATCTGGCGAAGATTGCTGGTTACATGAATGATCTTGAGAGAGTCAAACAGGTTGCAGATAAAATGCCTGCAGCGAAGAAAGAGCGGGTATTGGCTGAGCTGCAGAATCTGAACCCGCGGTCTGAAATTCTTGAACTTTTCTCAT
>CAZHLC010000813.1:0-2407 GCA_964532545.1 uncultured Leptospiraceae bacterium
ATCGCGGCCGATTGTTCTGATGATAGAGCTGGTCACGGCCATAAACAGAGCTGCCGGCAGACTTTTGCCCGATACATCTGCAATTGAGAAGGCGAACTCGTTGTTTTCAAACTCAAAATAATCGTAGAAGTCGCCCCCCATCATCTTGGCGGGCATTGAAATAACCCCCATGTCGAAAAAGGGGCTGTCTACTTTTTCTTCGGGTAGAATTGACTTCTGAATTGATGAGGTAATCTCAAGTTCGCGCTCGTACGAACGTTTTTCTAACATCTCTTGCAGCAGCCTGAAACTCTGTACGCCCTTGGTAATCTGGCTGGCGATGGTTGAAACCAGTCTGAAATCATCTTCAGAAAAACCGGTTCCATCGTGCTTTTCTGAGATATTGAGCACGCCATATACTGTACCCCCGTGACCGAGGGGGTGAATTATGCAGGCACCTGTGAGGTAGCGGTCATCGTTTCGCCAGGCAGAGTAGGGGCCTTCATCTATATTGTTAGAACGAATGGTTTTATTTTCGGTGAAGGCGAGGCCTGCTAATGAGCCATCTTTGCTGACCCGCAGTTTCTCGGCATCACCCAGGCTGAGGCCGAAGCTTGAGACCACCTCAAGCATGGCTTCTTCTTCGCTCCATAACATGAGCGAAACGCGGTCAGCCTGCAGTTCATCAGAGACAATACGCACAACCGAATCAAAGAGGTCTTTCTCGTTTAGGTTGGATATTAATGATTTTGAAATTTCGTGCAGACTTGAAAGCTCATGCACTTTCTTTTTTAACTCTTGATTGATCTGCTTAAGAGAATCAATCATCTCGCGATTGTTGATGGCAAGGGCTGCCTGCTCTGAGAAGGTATTAAACAGTTCGAGATCTTTTTCAGTGAAGCTGTCTCGACCCACTGAGTTGATTACCTCGATAACCCCGATAATGCGGTTACGTACCATCAGTGGGGTAGCTATCATATTACGCGTGGTAAAATTGATCTTTTCATCTGCTTCGCGAAAAACCCGCTCATCTTCTTGCGCGTTGTTCACAATCATGGGCTCACGGTTCTGGGCCACTAGGCCCGCAATGCCTACACCCATGGGCACTCTGATTTCACGCAGCGCTCTTTCTTTTTCACCAGAAATAATATTGAAATAGAGCTCGTTGGTTTTTTTATCGATGAGCATCAGACTGGCAGCCTCTGCCTTGAGTACCAGCTTAGCAGATTCCATAATAGATTCAAGCAGTGACTGCAAATCTAAAGTCGAGTTGATCATCTTCGAAACCTTGATCATTTCTGATAACAGAAAGTTATTCTCAAGGTTGGTTTTGTATAAGTACAGATTTTCAAGCAAAGTCAGCAGGTTTGAGGTGAAGTGCACCATCAGCTTATTGTTCTGCTCATCTGAAATTGATGAAAAAATCAGGCGGGCGAAAGTTTTGCAGAAGGCGGTGGCCAGGCTTACGTCTTCATAGGTGAACTTTTCAATGGTGAGCTTATCTTCAAGTAGCAGTACACCCAGCACGATTTTGCGGTCAACCAGCAGGGGGGCCAGCAAATAGGGGCGCTCGGCCCGGCCCATGAGCTCGCCCTCATCATCATAGATAGACTGGTGCTTCTCAACGAAGAAGGTGTCTTTGGTTTTGGCGCATTTCTGCACTAAAAACTTTTCTATATTTTCAAGAGGGCGTTTCTTGAGGCGAATTGTTTTGAACTTTTTATTAGAACTGGGAAAAATCAGGGTGCTGTCACCGGTCTGTAGCAGCTGGGTAGCTGATTTTAAAATAAACTTTGAGGCTTCGATAAAATCAGGGTGGGGTTCGATAAAATATGATTTATCAAGCTTACGAACCAGGCCTCTCTCTGATTCAGGCCCGGTGACCATGTCGCTGTCGATGACTGACAGATTTTTCATTTCTATGGTAATTTTAAATACAATAGTTCCAGATGCAACACAGTTTTTTTTAAACTTGACCTATTGCCATAAGGCACGACACCGACTTGGCCGATTGCTGGCATTTATGCCTGAAAAAGTGAAATTAAGACCTGCAATTTTTTGCATCTCAGCTGAAATATCGGTATAGTTAGAGTCGAGGTAAAATGGCTGATTCAGTATCTATAGTAGTTCCCGAAATGGGTGAGTCAATCACCGAAGCGACCATTGCAAACTGGTTAAAAAGCGACGGTGACAGTGTTCATGAAGATGAACCCATTGTAGAGTTAGAAACCGATAAAGTAACGGTTGAAATTAATGCGCCGGCCAGCGGCGTAATCTCTGAAGTAATCAAAAAGACCGGTGATACCGTAACCGTAAAAGAAGTGATCGGTAATATAACCCCGGGCGAGGTGAAAGCAGACGCAGCACCCGCAAAGGTACCCGAGGCCGCAGCACCGGCTGCGCCCGCCGCAGCACCAGCGCCTGCAGC
>CAZHLC010000814.1:0-724 GCA_964532545.1 uncultured Leptospiraceae bacterium
AGAATATTCAGAGCTTGAAATCAGTAAGGTGGCCGATACCAGATCGGGCAGCGGCATTAATGCTATCAGCAAAGGTGAAGACGATGTTCTGGCTATTCTAAAAGATGGCTTAAAGAAAAAATTAAAAAAAGAAAAAGATGGGGTTGAAAGCTGGCACAGGGTGTTTCCCGGCCTGGCACCACAGATTATCAATTATCACAAGAACGGCGAATGGGCATCGTTACTGATTGAGCACCTCAATGGTCTTACCTTTGAGCAGATTATACTGCACAACTCAGAAAAGCTGCGTAAGCAATCACTTAACCAGCTTTTTCAAACTTTGCTGCGAATCTGGGGCGAAACCCGTTCAAATAAGGCAGTGAGTGCCAATCACATGCTACAGCTTGAAAAGCGCTTAAGCGATGTAGCAGCTGTACACCCTGATCTCATTACCCCAGAGAGTCATATTTGCGGCCTGCAACTTGATTCATTGCCAGTTCTATGTGAAAGAGCCATCACTTTCGAAGAAGAGCTTAAGGTTCCTTTTTCAGTGTACATTCATGGAGATTTTAACATCGACAATGTTATTTATGACACCGCAGAAGGGCAAATCAAGTATATTGACCTGCATCGTTCAACCTATACCGACTACACCCAGGATATTGCCGTTTTCATGGTGTCAAACTACCGCCTGCAGATTTTTGACAGCCCGGTTCGAAAAAGAATTTTTCGCCAGATAAATGAC
>CAZHLC010000814.1:763-2405 GCA_964532545.1 uncultured Leptospiraceae bacterium
CGCTTTGCAGCCAAAGAAAAAGATAAACACTTTGAACTTCGCCTTGGGTTGGGGCTGGCCCGGTCACTGATTACCTCAACCCGTTTTATTCGAGATAAGGGTGTAGCCCAGGGTATGGTACTGAGAGCCCAATACCTGCTAGAGAAGATATTGAAAGAAGGCTCGCAGAAAAAAAACCGGTTTCAAGTGCCAGTTGAAGAGATTTTCTATGCCTGATAAAAAAATCGCAGTGGTCGGAATACCAGGCAAGTGGTCGACAGAGGTGTTGGCTGAAGCAGTGAGAGAAAAAATACTCGAATGCCCGATTATTGAGATGGGCGATGTTTGCCTGAACCTCGAACGAAAGCAACTTCGATTCAATGATATTGATCTCTGCACCTATGATGCTATCATAGTAAAAAAAATCAGTGCCAGCTATTGCCCTGCGACCCTCGATCGTCTCGAAATGTTACGCTTTGCAGAAAGCAGGGGTGTACGCGTGTTCAGCCCTGCATTGAATATGCTGAGACTCATCGACCGCATGAGTTGTACGGTGACCCTGGCAAATCATGGTATTGCTATGCCACCTACGGTCATCACCGAAGATGAAACAAGGGCCATTGAGGCGGTTCACTCTTATTCGTCAGCTGTGTTTAAGCCCCTCTATTCAACCAAGGCCCGCGGCATGCAGGTAATCAATGCAAGCGATTCTCAGTTGGTTGAGAAAATCAAAAGATTTCATCAAGAAAACCCGGTTATGTACATTCAAAAAAAATTGACCCTTGAAAAAGACTTTGGCATGGTCTTTCTTGGCGGCAACTATCTGGGAACCTACGCCCGGGTGAAACAGGGCAATTCATGGAATACGACTATCAACAGCGGTGGTAAGTACCAGCTGCATGACCCACCGCAGTCGACCATTGATCTGGCATATCAAGCTCAGAAGCCCTTTCAAATGGATTTCACTACCGTAGACGTGGCAGATACAGAATCGGGGCCTATCGTCTTCGAAGTTTCGGCTTTTGGTGGGTTTCGCGGGGCCAAAGAGGGTATTGGTATCGACGTCGCCAGCCTTTATGTAGATTACGTGTTAGAGTCTCTAGAAAATGGCAAAAAGTAAAGAATGGTATCATCGTTTTGCTGGCCAGAAACGTGATTGGCCAGCAGAAGTATTTCTACAAATGGGCGAAATTTACTTCAGGGTACGCTCAAACTCTTCAAAAGTCTGTAACATTCTACACGATTACATGAGCCATGTAGTATGCCAACCTGTTGATTCTGCCATTGAAGTAACAGTAATCGAGCAGGCACCTGTAGCATCAACCCTCGGCAACAACATTGTGTTTCAAGATTTCGCGCGCGAACCAGGTAAAACCGGCCGCAAAGATGCGTTCTTTAATTTAGCCGATGGCCGCCTGCTACACAAGGTAAGAACGGGCATGGTCTTTTTGCAGAGTGAAGACTACCGCCTGGCCATTGGCCCTTGCGAAGATAACATGAACCAGGTAATTAATTTTATAAATAACCAGTATCTGAACCACCTGCTGCAAAAGGGGTGGTTGATCTGCCATGCATCAGCCCTGAGAGTGGGCACCAGGGGCATCGCTATTGCCGCCGCATCAGGGGGTGGTAAATCAACCCTGATGTTGCACTTAATGAACCT
>CAZHLC010000815.1:0-2404 GCA_964532545.1 uncultured Leptospiraceae bacterium
AACCTTACGTGGTGATGAGTAATCATCTCAGCCATTTAGATATTCCGCTGATTTTTCAGGCTTTTCCGAAGCAGACGGTGCGCATGCTTACGAAGAAAGAACTGTTTAAAGTGCCCCTCTGGGGTACAGCCATGAAGGTGGCTGAGTTTATTTCAATCGACCGTAAAAATCAGCGTCAGGCAATGCGCGATCTGGCTACGGCCAAAGAGGCCATGCTCAGCGGCATTCGTTTGTGGATCTCGCCTGAAGGCACAAGGGCCCGCAACAGCAAACTGCAGAATTTCAAACGGGGCGGTTTCAAGATTGCCGTAGACCTCGGTGCAATGATTCTGCCGGTGGGTATTCGTGGCTCAAACAAGGGCCTGCCGCCCGACAGGTTTGAATATTACAAGAACGTACATGCTGAAGTGCACATAGGCGAACCTATAGATGCGTCGAAGTTCACAGATAAGACTTTAAAAGAATTAATTGAAAAAGTACGCGATCAGATTGCCACGCTTGCGGGCCCTGAATACGTCTAATAATTTCTTCTTGTCTCGGCGCCTTTCTATTGCAGCGTCGATTATGAAAAGATCTTATATTGCTATTGCACTGTTTGTTTTTGCCCTTACCCTGCAGTGCAAGCCGGGCCCTTCGCACGATGTCACAGGCTTTTATAAAAAAGTGCAATGTGAAACAGATACCATACCTGAACGCGAGGGTCTAGAGATCAGTAAGCTTGAGGGTAACAACTATAAGGCGACCACCATCTGGCCAGTTGACCCCAAGACCGGCAAGAAGCATAAAATGCAGAATAATATGCTGATGGGTCTCTATGGTGACCAGCTAAAGGCCCATGGGTCAGTGCTTGGCCAGTTTTCAGAGAATTATACCAAACTCTATTTTCAGCCCGAACTCTGCCATTTTGCGAGGTAGGCAGTGTATCAGAAAGGTAAAACTTACGAAGAAATTGAAGTGGGCGATTCTGCCTCTTTCACCAAGACCATAACCGAAACTGATGTCTATCTTTATGCCGGCATCAGTGGCGATTTTAATCCCATGCATGTTGATGAAGAATATGCTAAGACAACCCAGTTTGGTTCGCGCATTGCCCACGGTGGGCTGGCCAGTTCGTTGCTGGCCCCGGTACTGGGCATGAAGCTGCCTGGCCTTGGCACGGTGGCGCTTTCTGTTGAGCAGAAATACCGCGCACCAACCTACTTTGGTGATACCATCACCTGTACAGTTACTGTAACAAAAAAGATACCGAAAATGAAGGCGGTTGAGTTGAAAGTAGAGTGGAAGAATCAAGACGGTAAAATGGTCAGCAAGGGCAGTTGCCGTGCCCTGCCACCCTCTGCCTGAGTAATGCTCTCGATAGAAAACTTTGCCTACTCATTTAAAGCAATCACTGCCGGTGTAAGTGCTACTGAGTTTGAATCTTCAAAAGATGACCGGGTGGTAGCCATGTTTGAAGGCGCGCCCATCTTGAAACGGGGCAGCGGCCGGCAGTTGTCTTTACCGGCACTGCAAGAACTCGATGGGGTTACTGAACTGATACAGCTTGGTAATGCCGAAGGGCGGCGCTATTTCACAGGCGTTGTCAACGAAATGCCCCCTGATTTTATTACCCGCGATGTACGTTTCAACTACCGGCGGCTGCACCCCAATGAGTTAACCGTGGTTGGTATGGCCCAGAATCTGATGCACTGGCACCAGCACACCATGTACTGTGGCCGCTGTGCGGCCCGCACAGTATTTGCAGAGCAGGGCGATTTTCACAAGAGGTGTAATGGTTGCTCGGCCACCTATTATCCCAAACTATCGCCCGCTGTAATTATGCGGGTGCAGAAGGATAACCAGATTCTTCTGGCCCGCGGCCCCCGTCTGCCACCGGGCATGTACAGCGTGCTGGCCGGGTTTGTGAATATTGGCGAAAGCTTAGAGCAGGCAGTTAAACGCGAAGTGTTCGAAGAGGTGGGTCTTAAGGTAAACAATGTACGTTATTTTAAAAGCCAGCCGTGGCCCTTTCCTGATTCGTTGATGTTGGCCTTTACTGCTGACTATGAAAGCGGAGATTTTAAGCTTGAAGAAGAAGAAATCAGCGAGGCCCGCTGGTTTACTGCTGGTAACCTTCCCCCCATACCCCCTGAGATCAGCGTTGCAAGGGCTCTAATCGACGACTTCGTGCAAAGCCAGCAGACAGAAAGTCAGTGACACAGTGTCTCGGCAGTTAATCTCACAGATATGACAGCACAGCAGCGGGCCGATGAAATATTTTCCCTCTTGAATAATTTCGGTGATTCAGATTACATCGGTGAAAATGTTTCTCAAGAAGTACATTTTACCCAGGCAGCTGAGTTTGCGAGGCAGAAGGGTTATGACGATGAAATTGTTCTTGCGGCTCTGCTGCACGATATCGGTC
>CAZHLC010000816.1:0-2391 GCA_964532545.1 uncultured Leptospiraceae bacterium
CCCTTCTGGTCTGTTTTCACCTTGCTGATGGTATTGCCAATGGCATCGGGCGGTCGGTTTGACTGGGCCTGATTTTTGGCCATATCATCTTGCATGGCTTTCAGCATGCCGTAGATCTGCTGAGCAGCCTTGGCATTTTTCATAATGGCCGCAAGGTCTAGCTGCAGACCACTCTGCAGTGAAGCTGACAAACTTACGGTTTTTAGATTTTTAATGGGGTTGGGTCGCTTACGCCTGGGCTTGGGCTGGCCAGGGCGACGCTTGGGGCCAAGACTTTTTTGAAGAGAGCGGTCAACGGCTACCACGACCCAGAGGTCTTTTTTGGTATCAACGGCGTCTATGAGTCTTGCCATCTTGCGGTTTTTCTCGATGCTGCGGCGGCGGGTTTTGGCTGCGATAGCCTGTTTAACCAGTTTGGGGGTGCCAATGATTACCAGTTCTTTTTTAAAGACGGCGGCCATCTTCTTATCAGCGAAGACTTTATAGCCCTTTATGGTGCGCGATTTGATGGGTTTCTTACCTTTTTTTGCGCGGCCCGTAGTAACTGACTCTTCAAGTTTGGCTGCGTTGAAGCGGCCGGTAGCAATGACCAGAAAAGCATCTTTTTTCTGAAAGCCCGGGGGCAGGGCCACGGTTACGCTATCAAGATCTGTTTCTGGATTAAAGCCACCCTCGCTCATCATCTGGGCGCGCGTCTTGGGGGGAATTTCTGCCATCAGTTTTTTGAAGATGGGCAGAGAACGAAGGTTTTTAACCTGGGCAGAGACAATGATGTTGCTGCCACGGGGAACATAGTCAAGATTATCTGCATTAGCAGCCAGAGTTGCAAATGCGAAAATCAAAACTGCAAAAATAGTTTGTTTTGGTTTCATGAAAATTCCTCTCTAGTTTGTGAAGTACTCACTCTTGAAAATGGCCAAATATGTAAAGACGATTCGACCTGTGTTTTGACGTTTTACGGGGCTGGTAAGGTCGCTCTTTTTTAGACTTCGTTATCTTTGGTGGGATAATAAATCTTAACTTCGTTAATCTTGCCGCGAATTTTGGTAAATTTGACTTTTTTACAGCGTACCTTGTCTGCCAGCTTGACTCTGGTATTGCCATCGACCAGAATATCAAGGCCCGCATACTTGGTTAATGACTCAAGGCGGGCCGCCAGATTTACCGGGTCACCCATGACTGAGAATTCCATACGGTTGACTGAGCCGATGTTGCCGGCAAAGACCGGGCCAGTGGCAATGCCTATGCCCGCCTTGATTTCTTCATCAAGAAATTCAGGGCGAAACTCATTGTATGAAGACAGATATTGTCTTATCTTCAGGGCTGTCTGGGTTGCGTTAAGGGCATCGTTCTCTTTAGGAAAGGGCGCCCCGAAAGTTGCCATAATACCATCACCCAGAATCTTGTTCACCGAACCACCGGTGGCAAAGATGAGATCCATCACGTCGGTAAAGATTTCGCTGATCAACCGGGCAAATTGCTGTGGCGTGATCTTTTCGGCAATGCCGGTCGAATTTCGAAGATCCATAAACAGAATACTTGCTTCAACTGTTTCACCACCCAGCTCGGCACTCACCTGCCCATCAAGCAGGGCCTGAATATAATCTTTTGAAAAATATCGACTGACGAATTTAATATGACTTTCTAGTTTGCTCTTTTCTTCTTCAACAACCTGCTTGGCAATTTTCATCGAGTTTTTAATAAGACTCATTGAAAGAAATCTTTCGACCTTCATCAGCAGAATCTGGGTATCAACTGGCAGGGGCATAAAGTCAATGGCCCCCTGGGTATAGGCCTGGGTAATCTTCTCATAGGCATTATCTGCTGAGATGGCAATGATGGGTATATCGGGGGCCAACACGCCCTTGCGCACTTCGGCCAGAAAGGCAAAACCGTCTTCTTCACCCAGCTGCAGGTTCAGAATAACCAGGTCGGGTGTGGCCTCTTTTATGAGATTAAGAGCCTCTTCAACACCAGTAGCAATACGGGTGTCAAAGGCCGCATCATTGAGAATTCGAGCAATGTTTTCGCTGGTCTGTGCATCATTTTCAATTAATAAAACGCTGCTTATGCCCGGTATCATTGCCAACCATTACCTAGAAGGCTGATTAGGCCACAATATTTTCTTTTATTTTGCGGCCATTTCTACGATGAGGCTCTAAAAGAGAGCTATGAGATCATTTTACACAATAATTGGTATTATATTTTTAATATTGATTCTACAATGCAGCAGCTCTGCTGACATTAAAGTTCCCCCAGAGTACAAGCCACATGACAAAAAAGGCTGGTTGCAGAAAAAGGCCCAGAAGACGGGCAGGGTTTTGGCCGAGGTCGAAAAACAAGATCTGGCCATCAGTGAAATCGAACCACCAAAACACCTTTATGATCAGG
>CAZHLC010000817.1:0-2391 GCA_964532545.1 uncultured Leptospiraceae bacterium
GATATGCTCTACAATCTAAAATTTGGTGCTCTCTCGGTGGCGCTGCATGGGCTGGTGGCAGGCTTATGCCTGATTAGCTGGCAGCTCAGCTATTCAATAAAGCAGCGCTCACCGGGTATTCAGGTTTCGATGCAAACTACCACGATTACAGGTAAACAGAAACGCAGCCATGGCCTTGGTAGCCCCAGGGGGCCCGGTAAGGGCAAAAACTCAAAAGACAAAAAAAAGGGCCAGGCCCAGCGTTACAACACCTCTACTCTTCGAGCACTGAATACCAATATGCAGAACCGAACTCATTACCCACAAATGGCCATTCGTATGGGCTGGCAGGGTAAGGTTCGGGTGCAGGTTACTATTTCGGCCGATGGTCGGGCCAGGGCCGCTCGAATTCTCAAGTCATCTGAGTATGATATTCTCGATAAGGCGGTTCTGAAGATGGTTAAAAAATGGGCCTATGCCCCGGGTGAGAGTGAAGAAACTATTGCGCTCAATTTCTCTTTTAATCTTAAATAGCCCTGGTGGCAAAAGAGGTTTGTCAATGAAAGATTCCGATTTGTTTTGGGAATTTAAGTGCTTCATCATGCCCATTTGCGTATAATAAGTTCAAATATCCCCCACAATAATACCCTGGTTTATAAACTGCACGTCTGAATTTCTAAGATACGTCGATATCTTCTTTATTAAGGGCTATATTTCTTTCACTAATCAGTGGGAGGATACCATGAGTATCGTAGAAATGGTTCGCGAGGGCGAATCGATTGAAAAAATAGAGAAGGCCTTTAACGCACTCAGCCATGAAGAGCGCCTCGAAGAAATGTACAAATTTAAAAGCAAAGACCAAGACAAGCTCTATGAGCTGGCCAGCGGCCGCTATGCCGGGCCTGACTTCTTTGTGCCTAAAAAAAGATATGGGCAAGAAGTTATTCACTGGGGCGTCAACAGCCTGCCTTTTTTCAGCAAATTTCAAAAACGTATGACTGCCAAAAACGGCGGTAAAACCACCAGCTATTCTGGTTACAATGAGCAGACCATGAAGGGCGTCACCGGCCCGGGGTACTTCAGCCTACTCGATAAAAAAGAAGGCCCCCACGGTAAAAAACAGGTAGCCATCAACTACTACGATGAGCCGGGCTTTAAATATGATTCATGGCCCAAGATGGCCAAGAACACCAGTGGCCTGTCACGCTTTGTCTACGGCAACATGCACGACTGGATGTGGAAAGTATCTGACCATGTTTCAATCGGCAAGGCCAACAAAAACGGCAAGTTCGTGAACAACTGGTTCATTCTCTGCCGCGAAGATTGATTTTTTGATTGCCTTACCGGGCCGGTGGTTGAAGAATTTCCGAAAAAGTGGTCGGCCCCGCATGCCTCGCCCGGTGGGGCGACGCCCGACGGTTCTTTGAAAAATGCTTCTGAAGCGGCCCTGCGGGCCTGTCTCCCACTTTTTCGGCTTCAACCCCCGGCCTAGCAGGTTGTTTCATAACAACCTGCAGGGTTAAAACCCCTGTCTCATTACCCCTTAAAATCTAAACGTACGGTGATGCCGCTCATGATGCGCAGGTTGTCGTAACGTTCGCGCAGTGAGCGTTGGTAGAAATAGAACCACGATTGCCTGATCAAGAAGCTCAACGTGGTGTTGACTCTGAACTCAAGTGAGTTGCTGAGCTCGCTGCGCAGTTTGGCTTCAGTGACTTTGAGGTCTTGGCTTGAAGCAAATAGATTCAGATTGAAACGATAAATAAAGTAGGTAAAGAAATCATAGGTAAGGCCGGCGATCAGTTCAAAACCCCAGATGGCCTGTTGGGCAGGGTCGCGAATAGTTTTTTCAAAACCAAAACCAGTGCTGAGCGAGAACAGCCAGGGCGTTGATTTTAAACCAACGGTTTCACGAATCAGGGCCGGCCGGGTATTTTCTACCTCGAAAACCGCAGTCTCAAGGTAAGAGCGGTGATAGGGGCTTACGGGCCAGCCACCGTTGTAATTATAGTCTAAGGTAAAAGAAAACAGGTTGTCACGAATACTCTCAGCGAAACTGGGCTCGGGCGGCTCATCGGGCTGCTCAATCTGTCGCTGCAGCAGCAGATAGGGGGTGAGCTTCAGGTTGTGGTACTGGTTGTAGAAGGTATAGTCAAGGCGGCTTTCAAGGTTCCAGCGAATGAAAGAGACCGAGGGGCGACCGGGTGGGGTATCAATGTTTTCATCTTTATTTACCTGCGAGCTTTCAATCAAACCGCTGATCATCAGCTTCAGTTTATGGCGCCATATTTCATCGCCCTTAAACCGCTTGGGGTAGAGGCTGACCCGGCGGTAAATAAGATCTTCTTCGATAAGTCGAGCCAGAGTGCGCCAGCGGGTTTCTGGTTCTTGCAGGGTTTCGCCGGTTCTCTG